>JAABSN010000068.1 GCA_011390385.1 Thioalkalivibrio nitratireducens
CATTTATCCACTCCGTAAGCGCCCTGAATGTTACAGATAAAACCGATCAGGAACTGTTGGACTGGATGTTGACACACAGGGGTCGCGGTGTTGAGTCCGGATAGGGCCGGGGTAGGTACCCGGTTCAAGTCCTGCAGGGCCCACCATCTTATTGATTCCAATGAGTTATTCCGGGGGAGACCCATAGACCCTCGGTCGGGTGGTCGCATTGGACTGGCGCTTGACCTGCGTCAATCGACCCTACCGGGCCAAACGCTATTCTCCTCTTGGTAGCAGCCGCAGTCATTAACTTGCGCTGAAGGGGCGTGAAATCGGGCGCGGCCCAGCGTGTTTGAGACTTTTTTCTGAAAGGGGAATCGGGATATGAACAACTCGTATCGAATTATTCTGGCGTTGATGTTATGTGTGATGTCCTCAATCGCTATGGGGCAGGAAGCCAAGTGTCAGATTCATGATATGGGTCCCGACATTCCACTGATCGGACGAATAACCACCGGAGAAAAGCTCCACTGCACCCTCCATCTCGACCAAAGCACGGTCAAAGATCTGGTAAACGGAGAAATCTTTGCAATAGATAATACCTGTAGCGCGCTTTCTGAAGCTGTAGCTGATGCGGTGTTTGAAGACAGTCCGGACGACGTATTTACGGCAATATTCAGTGGTGTCATGACTACGGCTGTATGGGGCGTCTGCGATGCAGCCATTGTGAGCGAGTTGATTATCGGCGAGGCACATTCCTGTAGTGGCGGCTATCATTTGACGATTGACGGCAAAGCGACTGTCGGGCCGCCGCCGAAAGGGCATGCCAGTATCCGGGGGCAAGGCTGCCACTAGTTGCTTGGCCTTTGGCAGACAGCAAGCGCCTGAATCGGTAGGTCGCAGGTTCAAGTCCTGCAGGGCCCACCATCTTATTGATTCCTATGGGTTTACGCCCTGCGTGACTCATAGACTTGGGGTCGGGTGGTCGGCTCAGAGTGGTCTGGAAGAGCCCCGCTGATCCGGCGTGCCCGTCTCGATTGATCCAGGTCAAATCTCCGCTGTAGGCGCTGGCCTAATTTACAGGTGGCGTCAGGCGTGGAGAAGCGGAACGGTAAGAGGGAATAGCGGCACAAAATACGACGTAGCTAGCTCCGAATTGGATGGATCAGGCGTGTCAGCACCGCTGATTGTCCTTCATCTCTTCTGTTCCGTTCTCTATAGCCAAGAGCGCGGCTTTGTTGCGCCTTTACTGCGGCCTTTTCGATTGTCTCTCTGATGCGAAGAACCAATCGAAAGCAGAAATCTAGGTACGATGTGATCGGTGCGTCGAGGTAGCGATGAACACACAACGGCCTCAATCCGCTTAGTGATCGGAATAGGGGCAAAACAAGGTTTTGTCATGACTGTAGGCGACTATGCAAAGCGACCCTCCGAAGTAAAGCGCTTGGAAAAGCTGTTAACCGAAGGGTCTGAAAACTTGTCCATTTGCTCGATTTCCGGCCCAGGAGGGGTGGGAAAAACGTATCTGCTTGACCATGTTCTAAGCAAGCTATCGCCGCGGGCGCTCAACTACCTTACTTTGCGCGTGGATGGTTCAAATCCAGAGAAGTCTTCCGATTTTTTCGGGCTGGTGGCTGATCAGCTGGCTAAACGGAGCCTGCCTCCTCCCGCGAAGATGTCGCGCGATTATTTTCCGAACACAAGAAACATTGACGATCTCCATAAACGACTGTTAAGCGATGTTGAAAAGGAATTAATGGACTCTGGTCTTGATCCAGAGACAAGGGCCGCAATTTTGTCCCTAGTCAAAATTGCGCATGTGTGCAATGAATGGATGCCCGTTTCGAATATTCCGGTCAAGTTGGTTCTTAGTACTATTGGAAACGAGGAAGCTGTAAAGAAGGCGCTAGATACCGTTGGCCCAATCATTGATAGCCTGATAATTAATCACCCACCAATCTTGGACCCCTTTTTCGACCTGCTTGGTGTTTCCAAGAGGAATAGGGTCAAGAAAGACTTGTATGGAGTTACAGCAGACGCCTTTATAAAAGACGTTCAAGTCGCGATTGGTGCTCCAGGCCGGTCAAAAGTTAGCCTGACCCATCCGCCAATAAAAGGCCTGAAGCGATTGCTCATGGTCATTGATGACTATGAGGCGTTACATCCAGTAATAGGGTCTTATCTTATTGGCGCTTTAATGCCTCGTCTTTCGGAAGCCGACTTTCAGACTGTTATGATCATTTGCTGCCGGGATGACCTTGACGCGACTGATCCTTCATGGAACCAACACCGAAAAAGTTTTTTCAAGGAAGATATTCGGCTGATGCCTTTTTCGGAAGACGCCGCAAAGAGCCTTATGAGTGAAGCAGGTGTGCCGCCTGAACAACAAGACGGAATCTACAGCGCTACTTCAGGATTTCCATTCCTGCTGACCCTTGCCATTGAGGAGATCACGACTACTGCCGGCGGATCTGCGCTTTTCGCCAAGAAGTTCTACGACAGAACATCTCGATGGATGAATGGCCGTCAAAGGGAATGGTTCAATAGGGTTTGTTATCTTGACGAAGTCAACGAGGATTCGCTTTCGGTTTTTTTCGAGGAACATCAAGTCTCAGGCGTTCAGAATTGGTTCGAAGGTGAGGCATCTATCCGTGACCCCGACAGCCCCACATTTAGTGTACGACCAGTTATCAGAAACAAAACGCTGGAGTACATGAAGCTCCGCTCACCGAGGCTGCATGAGGAGAGGCAAGAAACGGCGAAGAGACATGGGCATATGAGTAGCATCAAGGACGGAAGGTGAGCCTCCTAGCGCTGGAGGATACCTAGCTGAGAGGGCCCCAGGTTCTAAGCCGGAGCTAACGATCGTGTCGTAGGGCGACGAGCGAAAATGCGGGGTCGTGTTTCGTGCATGCCTTCTGGCGGCCTGCGATGCGGCCATCCCGCGTTCGGCTCCCCACCCCCACACTTGACCCAAATCAACCACGCCCCCTCCCGCTACCCGCTAGACTCTCCGGGGTTGCTGGCTGAATCTAGACTCTGGGGGTCTTTCTGGCATGAGCGCTGATATCAAGCATCTGGGCTCGTTCGTCTGGTCCATCGCGGAGCTGCTGCGGGGCGATTTCAAGCAGTCGGAGTACGGCAAGATCATCCTGCCGTTCGTGGTGCTGCGGCGGCTGGACTGCATTCTGGCCGAGTCCAAGCCTGCGGTGCTGGAGCAGGCGGCGGCGCTGTCTGACGACATCGACGAGGAGGCCCGGGACATGCTGCTGTCCGGGGTGGTCGGCAAGAACATCAAGCTCTACAACCTGTCGCGCTTCACCTTTGCCACCCTCAAGGGCCAGGACGCCAAGGACATCCACAAGAATCTGGTCGAGTACATCACCAAATTCTCAAGTAATGTCCGGGACATCTTCCTCGACAAGTTCCTGTTCACCGACCAGCTCAAGCGCCTGAACGACGCCGGGCTGCTGTATACGGTGTTCGAACGGTTCACCGAGATCGACCTGCACCCCGACGCCATCTCCAACCTCGGGATGGGCTACCTGTTCGAGGAACTCATTCGCCGCTTCTCCGAAATCTCCAATGAAACCGCTGGAGAGCACTACACCCCGCGCGAGGTCATCCGGCTCATCGTCTCGCTGCTGCTGATCAACGACCGGGATGCACTGACCGGCACGGGCGTCATCCGTCAGGTCTACGACCCGGCGGCTGGCACCGGCGGCATGCTGTCCATCGCCGAGATGGAGATGAAGGCGCTCAACGAGCGGATCCGGGTCGAGCTGTTCGGACAGGAGCTCAACCCCGAATCCTTCGCCATCTGCAAGTCCGACATGCTGGTCACCGGGCACAACCCCGAGAACATCGCATTCGGCAACACGCTCACCCAGGACGCCCACAAGGACAAGCGCTTCCACTACATGCTGTCCAATCCGCCCTACGGGGTGGACTGGAAGAAGTACGCCGACGACATCAAGACCGAGGCGGCAGAGCAAGGCATGGCGGGTCGCTTCGGCGCAGGCCTACCCCGCATCTCAGACGGACAACTGCTGTTCCTGCAGCACATGATTTCCAAGATGCGCGACGACGAACAGGGCTCGCGCATCGGCATCGTCATGAACGGCTCGCCGCTGTTTACCGGTGGGGCCGGCTCGGGCGAGAGTGAAATCCGCCGCTGGATGCTGGAGAACGACTGGGTCGAGGCCATTATCGCGCTGCCCACCGACCTGTTCTACAACACCGGCATCCAGACCTATGTCTGGCTGCTGACCAACCGCAAGGACGCCGAGCGTCGCGGCAAGGTCCAGTTGATCGACGCCAGCGGTGAGCGCTTCTGGAAGTCCATGCGCAAATCGTTGGGCTCCAAGCGCCGCGAAATCCCGCCCGAAGCCTGCGACGAGATCGCCCGCATCTATGCCGAGATGCTGAATGGTGATGGAGAGTGGGGAGACGTCTCGAAGATCTTCGCCACCACCGACTTCGGCTACCGCGAAATCCGCGTCGAGCGGCCGTTGAAGCTCGCCTTTGCTGTCACGCCCGAAGGCCTGGCAGCCCTGCGCGAGGCCAAGCCATTCCAGAAGCTCGATCCGGACGAGCAGGCCCGTCTGCTGGACGCCTTGCAGGACCACCTCCCCGCTGAGCAGCGCTGGATGGCCCGGGATGCGTTCGAGAAGGTGCTGTCGGCCGCACTCCGTCGGGCAGGCATCAAGCTGGGTGCGCCATTGAAGAAGGCCATCCTGTCCGCACTGTCCGAGCGTGATGAAGCGGCCAAAGTCTGCACCGACAAACACGGCAACCCGGAACCCGAAACCGACCTGCGCGATCACGAACTGGTGCCGCTGAACGAGGACTGGCGCGACTACGTCCAGCGCGAAGTGCTGCCCTTCGTCCCCGACGCCTGGGTGGACGAGAGCTACACCGATGCGCAGGATGGCCAGGTCGGGCGCGTCGGCTACGAGATCAACTTCAACCGCTACTTCTACCAGTACGTCCCGCCGCGGCCGCTGGCGGAGATTGATGCGGAGTTGAAGGCGCTGGAGGCGGAGATTGCGGGCTTGTTGCGGGAGGTGGTGGAGTGAGGCAGCCCTCGAGCCATCGTGCAGCGACGCTTGCGCCCCTCAAGGGGGATATCGTATACTTTCGGGTAACAAGACCCGCCACGCCTCGGACGGAACCTCGGTTTCGCACTGCGCACCCGGCGGGTTACTTGTTTCTGGGGTCTGGGTTTTTGCGGTTTTGTCGACCCGTGTGGGACGCCGCATGAAATTTGAAAAGCCCTCCGCTTCCATTCGTGATCAGCTTGAACTGCTCAAACGCCGCGGGCTGATCATCGCCGATGAGGCGCGAGCAGCGCAATACCTGAGTTTCATCTCCTATTATAGGCTCAGGGCATACTGGTTGCCCTTCGAAGTGCCGACCCCCCGGGATGGCGACCATGCCTTGCGTGAGGGGACAACATTCGAGGATGTGCTGTCCCTCTATGTCTTCGACCGCGAGCTGCGGCTACTGACTCTGGATGCCATCGAGCGGATCGAGGTTGCCTTGCGCGCGCAGTGGGCACACCACATGGCGATCCGGCACGGCCCCCACGGCTACCTCGATCAAAAGCACTATGCTCATATCGAACGTCATGCCACCGCCGTTGCCCAGTTGCAAAACGAGTTCACGCGCTCGAAAGATACCTTCGCGGTCCACTATCGCAAAAAGTACACCTCGCCCAGTCTGCCACCTGTCTGGATGGCCGCCGAGTTGATGTCGTTCGGCTTGCTGTCCAAGTGGTACGGTGATCTGAAGCACCGGGCCGATCGGCGGGCGATTAGCAGGCGCTTTGGGCTGGATGATAAAGTGCTGAAGTCTGTTGCCCATCACATCAGCCATGTGCGAAACATCGGCGCCCACCACGCCAGGCTGTGGAACAAGCGCTTCACCGTGACCATGATGGTGCCACGGCGCCCGTCGACCCTCGCCGACGCCATGTGGGCTGCCAGGCCGCACTACATTTACAACACCCTGGTCATGCTCGATTATCTGCTGTCGCGGATTGCACCCGGCAGTGAATGGAAACAACGCCTCGTCGCATTGATCGACAGCTGTCCACTGGCCGATTCTGCCCAGATGGGCTTTCCAGCCGACTGGCGGAGGCGTTCGTTCTGGAACGGGGCGACTTCATGAGCACGACGACACGCCAGCGGAAATCGATCGATGCGGAATTGAAGGCACTGGAGGCGGAGATTGCGGGGTTGCTGCGGGAGGTGGTGGAGTGAACTGTAAGATCGGGTCACTTAAATACGCCCTCAACGGTGTCTACTCCGGTGGTACACCTACGGCGGGTGATGACTCGTTGTATGACGACGGCGGCATTCCGTTCGTGACGATTGGTGATATGAGTTCCCAAACGCCAATAATCTCGACCAAGCGCCACCTATCCGAAGGCGGGTGCCAATCTAAAAACCTAAAGACTGTACAGAAGGGAACTATCCTTTTGTCGATGTACGCCACGATCGGGCTCCCTAACATTCTCGGAATTGACGCCTGCATAAGTCAGGCGATCATCGCGCTATTCAGTCGCAGGGATCAGAATCCCCGGTTTCTGTATTGGTGGCTGATGCACTACCGCGGATTTCTCGAAGCAGAAGTGGCCGGCTCGACCCAAGGAAATTTGAATGCAGAGCGTGTAAAGAATATCCGGTTCATATTCATTGATATCGCAACCCAACGCCAGCTTGCCGACTTTCTGGACCGTGAGACCGCAAGAATCGACCTGCTGATCGAGAAAAAGCAGCGGTTGGTGGCGCTGCTGGGGGAGAAGGTAAGACGTTATGTTTCATCGATATTCGAAAGACTAGCGCACGAAAATCGGATATGGCGTCTGAAACATGTCTTGCTCGCCGGATTGGCATATGGCGCCAACGAACCATCTGACGGCGACGACCCAGACGATGTTCGCTATATTCGCATCACTGACATCGATCCAGACGGAAACCTGCGTGATGACACCTTTAAGAGTCTCCCGCGTGAGCGCATCCGTGACTACATCCTAGAAGATGGCGACATTCTGTTTGCTCGGAGCGGTGCAACCGTTGGCAAGTCCTTCATCTACAGAGAGCACATGGGCGAGTGCTGTTATGCTGGTTACCTCATTCGCGCCCGCGTCAACACAAAACTCATCTCTCAAGACTTCCTGAAGCACTTCACGTCAACCGATCAATACTGGAATCATATCCTTGGAACGAACATTCAGGCGACAATCCAGAATGTGAGTGCGGAGAAATACGCAAACCTTGCATTTCCATTGCCGCCACTAAGCGTTCAAAGAGAAATCTCTGCAAGGGTAATGAGAAACGAGGAACGTTATGCCGCAACAAAGAGTAGGGTGAATGCCTCCATCGACCGCCTTAAAGAATACCGCTCCGCCCTGATCACCGCCGCCGTCACTGGCCAGATCGATGTTCAGGCCTACGCCCGATCCGGCACCACCGACCGCCGCCTTGATGCCATTCAAGAGGAGATGAACGCATGAAGCGTCTCTGGAAAGTCGTTCATGGAAAGTATGGTCAATATGAGGTAGAAGCGCTTCAAGAAAGCATCCTGTTGATCGACTTCAGGATCACCGCAGATATTTCCCATGCGAAGGATCGAGAGGCGCTAACCGAGATTCTGAGAGAGGCGTTCCCGGAAGCAAAGCCCAAAACAATCTCGAACTTCGCTGCTCAAGTGAATCAGTTCGTCAATGTCATGCAGCCCGATGATCTGGTGATCTGCCCGATCAAGACGTCCAGCACCATCGCAATCGGTCGAATCACCGGTCCCTACAAGCCGCATCCGGAGTCGGGCTGGCCCACGCGACCCGTGCAGTGGCTGAAAACAGACTTGCCGCGTGACACCTTCAAGCAAGACCTGCTCTACAGCTTCGGAGCGTTCAACACAGTCTGCGAGATAAGCCGGAACAATGCGGTTGCAAGGGTGGAGAGCGTCCTGCAGAGCGGCAAGGATCCTGGCTTTGGGGCCAAGCCTAGCGCGACTCGGCCGAGCAGTACTTCCGAACCCTCTGGGGAAGTCGAGCCCAGCGAAGAAATCCTCGATCTGGACCAGATTGCCCGAGACCAGATCGAGCAGCGCATCGCTTCGGTCTTCACCGGCCACGACCTGACCAATCTGGTTGCCGCGATCCTGCGTGCCCAGGGGATGAAGGTTCGGGTTTCTCCGCCCGGAGCAGACGGCGGTATCGATCTGGTTGCAGGCAGTGGGCCATTGGGTCTGGAGAGTCCGAGGATTGTCGGGCAAGTCAAATCCGGCGAGTACCAGATTCAGGATCCGGACCTGAAGAGTCTGATCGGCAATATTCAGGAGACACACGCCGACTCCGGCTTGCTCGTCAGCTGGAATGGATTCACCGCACCGGTGCGCAAGCGGGTGAACGAACTATATTTCCGAGTCCGTCTGTGGGGCCGACAGGAGATCATCGAGAGTCTGTTTGCGGTCTATGACCAACTTCCGGAAGAGATCATGGCCGAGCTGCCGTTGAAACGAACCTGGACGCTGGTGCCCGAGGATCTCGATGCGGTATGAGTGAGTCGCGACACACCACTGCCGACATCCACCAGGAAAAGGTCTTTGAGGCCCATATCGTTGCCTGTCTGACCGCCAGGCAGGGCTACATCGAGCGGGACTGTGCCGCTCATTACGATGTGGCCCATGCACTCGACACCGAACTGCTGTTCCGCTTCCTGAAGACCACTCAACCCGAGGCCTGGCAGACACTGGAGGAGCACTACAGCGCGCAGGCCGAAGCCGAGGTGTTGAAGCGCCTGGAGCAGGCGTTGAAGCAGCATCCGACCCATGTCGTGCTGCGCGAGGGCATCAAGCTGGTGCCCAACATCCGCTTCGCGCTGTGTTTCTTCAAACCCGCGTCGAACCTGAACCCGGAGCTCACCCGGCTGTACGAGACCAACCTGCTGTCTGTGATGCGTCAGGTGACGTATTCGGCGAAGAACAAGAACGCCATCGATCTGGTGACCTTCGTCAACGGCATTCCGGTGGCCACCTTCGAGGTCAAGAACCCGCTCACCGGACAAAACATCCGCCATGCCGAGAAGCAGTACCGTAAGGACCGCTCCCCGGCCGGCGAGCCGCTGCTGACCTTCAAGCGCGGAGCCATCGTGCATTTCGCGGTCGATCCGGACAACGTGTCGATGACCACCCGGCTGCGCAATGGCAAGACGGTGTTCCTGCCGTTCAACCGGGGTCGCGAAGGCGGGGCGGGCAACCCGGATGTGTTGGATGAGAACCGGGTGGCCTATCTCTACAAGAATCTCCCCGGCGAGAAGGCGGCGCTGTCGCGTGAGGTGCTGCTGGACCTGATCGGCCGGTTCATCCACCTGGAGCGCAACGACGGCCAGGAGACGCTGATCTTCCCGCGCTACCAGCAACTGGACGCGGTGCGCAAGTTATTGGCCGATGCGCGATCGAAGGGTGCGGGGCAGAACTATCTGATCCAGCACAGCGCCGGTTCGGGCAAGTCCAACACCATCGCCTGGACCGCGCACCAGATCATCAACCTGCACGACGAGGACGATCGGCCGCTGTTCGATACTGCCATCATCGTCACCGACCGGCTGGTGCTGGACCGCCAGTTGCAGAGCACGATCGGCGGGTTCGCCCAGACCGAGGGCGTGGTGAAGAAGATCGACGGCACCTCGCGCGATCTGAAGGACGCGATCCTGAAGGGCGCGCGGATCATCATCACCACCATCCAGAAGTTCGGCACCGAGCATCTGGCGACGATTTCCGGGCAGTCCGGCAAGAACTTCGCGGTGGTCATCGACGAGGCCCATTCCTCTCAGTCCGGCAAAGCCGCCCAGGCGATGACCGATGCGCTGACTCGCGATGCGGTGGGCTCCGAGGACATCGAGGATCTGGTACTGGCCTTCCAGAACGCGCGCGGACCGCAGAAGAATATCTCCTTCCTGGCGTTCACCGCCACTCCGCGAAACGTCACGCTGGAGCGCTTTGGCCGTATCGGTGACGATGGATTGCCTCACCCCTTCCACCTGTACTCGATGCGCCAGGCGATCGAGGAAGGCTTCATCGTCGATGTGCTGCAGAACTACACCAGCTACGAGGCCTACTATCAGCTGGAAAAAGCGATCGAGGACGATCCGGCCTTCAAGGGCCGACGCGCCCAGGCTCGGGTCGCCCGCTTCGCCTCGCTGCACCCGACCGCCATTGATCAGAAGGTGGAAGTCATCGTCGAGCACTTCCGCCGTCATGTCGCACGGGAGCTAAATGGGCAGGCCAAGGCGATGGTCGTGACCCAGAGCCGGGAGCACGCGCTGCGCTACTGGCAGCATCTGAATGCCTACATCGAGCAAAACGGCTACCAGGGCTTGCGGGCGCTGGTCGCGTTTTCCGGGGAGCTGGAGATCGACGGCAACAGCTGGACCGAGGCCGCCGCCAATGGTTTCTCGGAGCAAGAACTGCCACGGCGCTTCGATGGCGAGGAATACCAGATTCTGGTGGTGGCCGAGAAGTACCAGACCGGCTTCGACCAGCCCAAGCTGGTGGCGATGTATGTGGACAAGAAGCTGGCCGGCTTGCAGGCCGTCCAGACGCTATCCCGCCTGAATCGGCGCTTCGGCCACAACCAGCCGACTTATGTGCTCGATTTCCGCAATTCCATCGAGGACATCAAGGAAGCCTTCCGGCCCTACTACGAAGTGACCGCGCTGGAGGAGCGCACCGACCTGAACCAGATCTACGACCTCGAGCAGCGCCTGATGGGCATGGGCTACCTGCACAAGGACGAGATCGAGCGCTTTGCCGAGCGCTTCTTCAAGGGCGGACTGGACAATTACGACCGCGTTGCGCTGGAAGGACTGGTGAAGCTCTGCGTCGCGCGATTCGTGCAGGATGAAGACGAGGCCCAGCAGGAGGAGTTCCGGCAACTGTTGCGCAGCTACCAGCGCTTCTACTCGTTCGTGGCTCAGGTCGTTCGCTTACAGGACAGCTGGCTGGAGAAGCTGTTTACCTACTCGTCCTGGCTAGGGCGTCTGCTGCCCTCCCGCGTTATCCCGCCCGAAATCAGTGTCAGCGATGACATGCTCGAGCTCTCGGCCTTCCGTCTGCAATCGACCGAATCCGGCAGCGCGTCACTGAAGGTCGGGGAGACCCGCGGTCTGGACCCGATTACGGAATTCGGCGCTAATCCGTACACGGAAGAGGAAGAAAAGTCACTGTCGGAAATCATAGAATCCTTCAACGAACGCCATGGCACCAGTTTCAGCCGCGAGGACTTCCTGCGCTTCGAGCGCGTCAACCGAGAAATCGTCGATGACGAGATGCAGGAAATGCTACGCAACAACCCCGCCGACGTCGTCTACAACACCTTCGCCCAAGCGTTCTTCCAGGGCATGGTGAAACTGTTCCAGCAAGACAACGCAATGCGCAACATCGTGATGACCGATGGCGATGCTCGAGAGCAGGCAACACGGCATTTCTTTAGAAGGGCGCAGCGGCAGGCGAATGAGGGATCAACATGAGTTCACTTATTTGAGGGAGCAAACGACGTGCGTAGATTGTTTGTTCGTGGGCTGATCCTGATGCTGATCGGCCTCACAGCACCCGCCATGACATCCGAAAAATGCGGAAATTGGCTGAGTGAGGACTTCTTCAAGACAGCCGACATCAGCGCGGTAAGGGAATGCGTGGCAGACATGAAGTCACTATCCGCGCGGGATGACGAGGGGCGAACGCCACTTCACCTTGCGGTCAAGGCCAGTCAAGATGTTTCGGTGATACTGGAACTGCTTCGGCTCGGCGCGGATGTATCCCTTCTGGACGCATCTGGGCGGAGTGTGATCCATGATGCTGCAGAACATTCGACAGTTCCCGAGGTCATCCCCTTGTTGGAGAACCGGGGTCAGGTCGTGCTTCGTGCACGTTTCACGGACTGCGCTCCGGATACTTCGCGCGCGGTTTGACTCGCGGCCGATCTGCCGGATTGACAACAGCGCCTCGAGACCGTTGCGCTCGACCCGGTTCAAGAATCTGAGAGAGGGACCGCCTCGCTTGTTTTCACCGACTTCCCTGTTCTGAACGGTCACAAGGCTGGTTCAGTACCGCGGCAAATACCGCCTGATTCACGTGCACCTTTTCGCGCGCGAATCGAGTCTTTATCGGCAGTCGCAGGTCGAAGTCCTGCAGGGCCCACTGATCGGGCGTCTTGTCGATCAACATTCGCTGCAGACTGGCTTCCTGTTCGGAAAAAAGGGAACGCAGACACCCAACTCCAACATGCCTGGCTGAAACCGGGCAGGTCGCAGGCTCATGCCCTGCAGGGCCGAACATCTTGTTGAATCTTCTGGGTGTATCCGGGGGTGACCCATAGACTCTCGGTCGCATGCAAACGATGGGTGTCCGAGACTCGCATCCGATGGGAGCGCAATATCGCAGGATTTCATGAAGAAATTGATCTGCCCGTTCTGATCGCTGAGCCAGGTATCGAGCAGGGGTTCGAAGAGGAATGTCGGCGATTCGCTCGCGATCGCACTTGCACTCGAAAGCAAGAGCACGCCGGCCACAGTAGCGCAACGCCACCGGTGCCTGACTCGAACCAAAAGCCGAAATGGATGATTCATGTCGTTGATCTCCATTCAGCCAGCATAACCAGGCATCAACCGCATCAAGACGACAAGCCCGATGATTCAAAACCATCCTTGAAGAGAATATCCGACTGCCCGGCCGGGGTCCAGAACCCGCCTCGGAGCGTGAATTCTCCGCCCGAAGACCCGCCAGCATCCGGCTGACCGACGGTGCCCTGCAGGAAGAACGCATCGCCGATGGAAGCCGCACCGCCTCCATCGATGGTCGAGCGCCGGATCTTGAACTCACCGCCGGCGGGCTGCGTTCTCTCTTGCGCGGCAAGACCAACCCCTGCAAGGCCCATGAGCGCCAGCACCGCGCCGGCGACCCAGCGCCTCCGATGCCGGGGCATCAGCCTGTTCATGGGGCGTGGCGCGCGATTGCGTGCCGCTCAAGAAGCAGAGATTCAAGTAACGCCAGACGCGCCTCCAGGTCCTCATTGCGGTCATTCCGCGCCTCCAGTTCGGACAGTCGCGTGGTCAATAGCCGGTTCTGCTCTCGCAGCCGCTCATTTTCTGCGCTCATGCGCGCATGCAGCTCGCGCATGGCCTCGACGGTCAGTGCCCGAAAGCCGATTGGCGTGATCTGCTTGTACCCTTCGGTACTCTCGTCGACCCATTCGGGCAGGACCTGCTCGACCTGTTGGGCCACGAACCCCATGCGCGGCACCGTGCCGCCAAACGGCCTTGCCCCGTCGCGATAGCGAAAACGCACGCCTTCGAGAGCCAGCAACGCCTCCAGCGCGCCCTCAATGGGCTCGATGTCTCGCTTGAGCCGACGATCAGAAAGTGTCGTGAAGGAACCGCTGGCGCTGTAGACGTTCCCTTTCCCATCGATTCGCATTGCCTCGGTCAGCGGTTGGTTATCGAAAAGTGTGTAAAAGCTCATCCGGGACGTGGAGTCGCCGGTCGTGTTGTTCTCCTTGACCGATTCGATATACCCGAGCACGTGCGGAACCGTTCCGTCGTGCCCACCGAAGGAAATGGCGGCTCCGGTGCCCTCCGCACCGGAGGTTTCGGAGCCCTGCAGACGCAGCTGCCCGAAGGGCGCGCTGATCGGTGACGGGCCTCGAACGTGCAAAGCGGTTGCCGGAGATGCGGTATTGATCCCGACGCCGCCTGTCGTGTCCAAGAGAAACTGGTTCGGTGCAGTCGAACTGAACTCCCCGTTGTTGCTGTCCGACCAGACGAATGACCCGTCGTGTACTGCGTTCGCCTGCCGACCCAGGGCCATTGAATACTCGCCGCTTGCGGTCGAGAAAGCACCCACTGCCGTGGCACTGACTCCGGACGCAGTTGTATCCCATCCGATTGCGGTTGCGCTGGCCGCAGTCGCTTGCGGATTACGCCCGATTGCGACCGAGTAAAACCCATTGGCAATCGAAGTCAGTCCCATGGCGACGGAAAAGTCGCCGCCCGCGCTGGTCTGTGAACCCATTGCGGTCGAGGCTTCGCCGCTGGCAGTAGTCGAGGCACCCATTGCGATGGAAGAAGCCCCGCTGGCCGTCGTTGAATCTCCCATCGCCACCGAATTCGTTCCGCTGGCCTGGCTGAGCGACCCGGCTGCCGTGGCGCCGTCTGCCGTGGCACTGACGCCGAGTCCCATGCCCGTCGAGTAATTTCCCTCGGCGACGGCTGAACCCATGGCGACCGAGCCACTTCCGATGGCACTGGAACCAACGCCCATCGCCGTCGAGAAGCTTCCGCCGGCAGTGGTTTCGGATCCCATCGCGGTCGAGCCGCTACCACTCGCAGTGGTCGCGCCACCCATTGCCATCGCATTTCGGCCGCTCGCCGTCACCGAAGCCCCGATCGCGATGGCGCGCGATCCACTGGACACTGATCGAGAACCCATGGCGATCGACCCTCGACCCGTTGCATAGTTACCTTGACCACCTACCACGGTCGCATACTCGGCTGCAACCGTATTGATGCAGTTCGCGTTACCGTTCGGCCCGCAGTTTGAGGATTGTGGATCGCCTCCGCCACCGACTACGGTTGCACCATACAAGGGGGTCAGAGAATCATCGAGCCGGTTTGCAAAAGAGCCGGCAACGATGTTGGGATTGTGATTGCCGCCGGGATCGTCAGCATCCAGAAGCTGAATGATCCGCGTCGACGCAACACCGATTGTCAGGGGCGCGGCATTCGTGGTGCCCAGATAAGCGGCACCTGCGGGCGTGTTGCCGGAAGTAGACCAATACTGACTCGCAAGCGGACTGGCATCAAAGTCCAGCGCATAGTTTGCTACCGGCGTGGGCGTGATCTTCTGCCTCGGTGTCAGCAACGTCCATCCGGGGACGCCGTCCTTCTGGACACTGATCTCCAGCCAGAGGTCCCCCAATGCGTATACGCTGCTGCCGAAATCAAGTTCCGTAGAGAAGATTCCTCCATCCACTAGAACGCGATCGCGGAGCTCCACCGAAGAGACGTTGGATGGAGTTCCTGTTTCTGAATCCACCAGCACGAACTGGAAATTGTATTGCCCGTTCGCCGGCTCTCCACCATCTTCCAGGTAACCCTGGTAGGTGAACGCCGTCGAGACCTGGGCAGTCGCCAAGCTCAAAGCGAACAGGAACAACACCAATCCAGCCGTGATCAGCCCCGGAAGGTTCGAGCCTGTTCTGCCAACCATCCCGCGGGGCCGCCGGCTTCCTGAATACGGGCCGTCGCAGACACCAGGAATACGCGACCGCTGCCTATTGAAGAACCATCCCGGGACGAAACGCATCGGCTGCCTCCTTGAAGGCCCGCTGTCGCCCCGATTGCAGGCACGAAGAAGGAACGCACCGGGCAATTAAGTCATGGATATCGTGTCCTGCCACAATTGATTCTGCCCAAACGCTGCCGGGAATTCAATAGACCTTCCATAAGAGGTCAAGGGGCAATCAACAGAAGGCCTTTTGCGCATTTCGTTGCACCCGGATTCCAGAATGAACGCGTGACGACCCGATAAATAGCACAGGGCGAGCTCAAATTCCAGGGGGTAGTGGACGGAAAGCCCGCCCGTGGACGGAATCGGCCCTGTTCCTGCACTGAAACTCCTCATCTCTTGAGAAGAGCTCCTGACCTATTATGAACCCTGCACTAAATGGATTGCCGGGTTGATGCCCGGCCGGAACGGTCGGGGCCGCGAAGCGAAGGCATTTGCGGACATGCGCCGCAAATGCCGTGCAACGAGTACCGTAGGAATTTCGTTGCCGGGTTAACAAGAAGAGCCTTATTCTCTACCCTTCGCCGGGAAACTCCCCCAGGGAGTGCCCGTCCCCGCGCATCGATCGCCGGGGGCATCCGCTGGAACAGACTTGCCTCTTCTGCAATTCGGTTGACTGGCCTGTCTATACTGGCAGCATACATTCGGTTCTATGGTCCGGGGCATGCTGTTCAGACGATTCGCGGAGAACTTGAGAAGGCAGGACTGGGCGGCGATCGCGATCGAGTTTCTGATCGTGGTAATCGGGATCTATGTCGCATTCGAACTGGACCGCTGGCGAGAGCTCGAGGCCGAGCGCAGCGCCAACGACAATTTCGTCCGGTTGCTCCGCCTCGAACTGGAAGAAAAGCTGCCCGTGGCCCGGGAGCGAATCGCCGCGCATCAGGAGATTGAAAATCAGCAGGACGCCGTGATCCAGTGGCTGAACGGAGACCTCCCGCCGTCGCGATTTACCGACGAGATGTGTTTGGCGGCCTTTCGCTCGCTCGTCCTGAACTGGTCCGCCACGAGACTGGAGACGGCGGATTACATGGTGACCGGTGAATGGACGCATGGCGTCCAGGACAGCGGACTCCGGCAGCTTCTGCTGGAACTGGCCTCTCTGCAGGAACACGCCACCGCCGTCTTCGGCCGCTTTGTTCTGCAGATCGTCAACATATCCGACCGATATCCGGAGCTGATCATTCGCCGGGATACCGAGCCGGGCCAGTTCCGCGATGGTCTCACCTGTGACGCCGCAGGCATGCGAGCGAGCCAGGCCTTCAAGAACCAGCTGTTTGGCAACATCGGCCGTCAGAGTGCGCTGCTGAACAATCGACGGGAAGAACTGGAATTGCTTGAACGCATCTTGACGAGAATCGGCGAACTTCGTTGATGACGCGGCGAAGCCGATCGCATTGAATCCAGGGGCGCGCTGAATCACATCATGGCGCGAGGCAATTCTCGGTCCGAGATCTTTCTTATCGAGAACCAACGTTGGCACCCATAGGGCCAGGTAGTTTCAACGCTCGGCATCCCTGGCCGGCACGAGCGGGGAGACAGTGCCCGGTCGCATCGAAATCGACTTCCGGGTCACGCTACCGATCAGGTATTCTGCAGTCCGATTGGATCGAGGAGCTCAGCACACTGCTGTCCCATAAACGTTCATGCGAACGCCAATTCCCTCTGAGGGCTCGGTGGTTCGGGTTTTGGCGGGCCGGTATCGAATAGCTCCATCAGCG
>JAABSN010000069.1 GCA_011390385.1 Thioalkalivibrio nitratireducens
GGGTGTCAGTGAGCCCGGCCAATTGCACCATTCGAGGCCCGAAGGTTGCAGGTCGGTCGGCCACGTGCGACGTTATCTCCCGACGCGGTATGCTTGCACAAAAGGGCAGACTGCACCTCGCAACCCGCCGCGCGGGATCGAACCGTGCAGCCTCCCGCCAACCTGTCTGGAGACGCCACAATCAACGGCGATATCACAGCATTCTACTCCCTCGGCATCGCGCTGGGCCTGGGACTGCTGATCGGTCTCGAACGAGGCTGGAAGGAGCGGGAACAGGCAGAGGGACAACGGATCGCAGGCATACGAACCTTCGCGCTCATCGGTCTGCTCGGTGGCGCATGGGGGTTGCTTGCTCACGAGACCGGAACAGCCTTGCTCGCGGTCGCGTTCGCGAGCGTCGCCGTGGTCCTGGCGGTCGCCTACGCACTGACCCAACACCGGTCCGAGGACCCTGATATCGGCATCACCGGCATTATTGCCGCTCTGCTCGCGTTTGCTTTCGGGGCCATGGCCGGTCTGGGACATGGGCCGCTGGCAGCGGCCGGGGCCGTGGTGACCACCATCCTGCTCGGGTTGAAACCCATATTGCATGCCTGGGTTCGCCGGCTGGAGGAACGCGAACTCTATGCGGCACTGAAGCTGCTGGTGATCTCGGTCGTGATCCTGCCACTGCTGCCGAACGAGGGCTATGGACCCTGGGAGGCTCTGAATCCTTACCGGATCTGGTGGATGGTGGTCCTGATCACCGGCATTTCGTTCGTCGGCTATTTCGCCATGAAAATCGTCGGAGAGCGCAAGGGCATCCTTGCCACCGGGCTTTTTGCCGGCCTCGCCTCATCGACTGCCGCCACCGTCAGTCTCTCGCGCATCGCCCGCGGAAGCCAAGGTGCCGAGAACCTGCTGGCAGCTGGGATTCTCGTCGCTGGTGCCACCATGTTTCCACGCATGCTCGTGGTCAGCAGCATCTTCAACTGGTCGCTGGCCACCGCCCTGCTCTGGCCGCTGCTGGCCATGGGCGCGGTCAACTACCTCGCGGCCGCACTTTTCTGGCGTTGGAGCGGAAAGGGGTCAGGAACCGAAGTCGCCCGACTGAAAAACCCCTTCGAACTTGGTCCCGCACTGCTTTTCGCGGGGTTGCTGGCGGCCCTGATGTTGCTTTCCAGGGCGCTCTCGGATCGCTACGGCGATACCGGAATCTACCTGCTATCGGCGGCCTCGGGCCTTGCGGATGTGGACGCGATCACCCTTTCGCTGGCCAACATGGCGAGCGAAGATCTCGCTACTTCCGCCGCCGCCCTCGCGATTCTGATCGCGGCATTCGTCAATGCAACCGTGAAGGCAGGACTGGCGACGGGAATCGGTGGACTGCGACTTGGCAGCCGCGTCGGTGCGTCAACGCTGTTGGTGGTCGTTACAGGGTTGGCGACGTGGTGGACGGTGACTTGACAAGCAACGCGGCCCCATTCCGGTCAAGGCTCGAGCTTCAGGATCTGATGCAGCGCACGCGACCCATCGGGAAGATAGCGCGAGCGCGCGACCCGTTCGGCGAGCAGCCGCCAGTTCCGGGAGGAATCGAACAGTTCCCGAAACAGAGGTTCCGCCTCTTTCTGAAACCCGGCCACCGCCATCGCAACGGCCTGCCAGAACACCAGTTCCTCATGGGCCGGGGCCATGGAAACCGCCATGGAGAACTGCCGCAGCGCGGCATGAACATCACCATTGCGCAGATGATGATCGCCCCGACTGTTGTGATGAAACGCCTTTTTCAGCGTAATCAGCCGCCCCAGTTCCTGCAGCGGCTGGTCGTGGTCCTCAACCCGGAGGTTGAACAGGATGTCCAGCGCCGGGTCGCCCGACGATTCGGTATTCACGACGATGACCGCGGCAGACCGCCGGCCGCGCAGGTCGCCGCCGGCCGACTGCGCGGCTTCCAGGGCGACGATCAACCGGTCGACAAGCTCGCCTTTCCCGCCCTCGAAGGCGGTCCCCATCCGTTCCCAGACATCGGCTGCGAGAAGCATGTTGCCGAGACAGGCGTAGCCGTCCCCGGAATGGTGGCCGGCCTCGGGGATGCAGCGATCACCGGTATAGACCGCAACCCGACCGCGTGTGTCGACCATCGCCGATTGTCGGTACCCTGCATGTTCGTCCCTGCCCCGCAACGTCGCCAGCGCCTCGTGTGCCGACGCACCCTCCCGGATCAGGCGCAAACCTTCGGTCCCATAGCTGGGTTTGGCGAAGGATTGAATGGTCACGGCAGCCACGCCGGCCTCGGCATGCGGGCTCACACTCCCGACCGCGAAATAATGCGATTGAACCGCCACGCCCAATTGGCCCGTTTCCGCGTCGCGGGCAACGATCGAATAGGTGGCAACGGGCAGTCCGGACGGCCGGAACCCGGCCTCGCAACGCGTTCGATTCTCGATCGTCGGCTTCACGGACAACGGGGGGCTGGGAGGCATTCCAGGCAGGGTCCGGTTTATCATCGTCCAAGCGTAACCGAAACGGGATCAAACCCGGAATGGTTCGTTGCCACTGGCAACGGGTCACCCGGCTGCCGTTCCAGCGCAGGCACGTTCGCGCCGTCCCGAAATCGATGGACCAGGTATGAAATTCAGGTGCATGGAGCCATGAGAGTCGATCGGACGATATGCAGCTCCCCACGATACAGGCCGCAGGGCTTGCGGCCAGCGTGGTATCGGTGCGGTTCGGCTCACCCCTCACGGCACCCTGTGTGATGGACTTTCGCGTTAATCTGAAACCATCGACAGACAATGCAGTTGCCGCAGAACCCGACGATTCCCGAAATTCGGCCCGGAGCTCGACATGAGCGATAGCAAGGTGTTACGCCTCTTCCCAGCGCCGCACAACGAGTGCGCGCTCGAGGGTCTTTATCTGGCAGACGACCTGGGGCATGCGGATTTTCCCGACCGGCCGTTCGTCTACACCAATTTCATTTCCAGCCTGGATGGCCGGATCGCCGTCGACAACCCGCGTGCGCGGCGCCGCAGTGCACCACCGGCGATCACCAACCCCAGGGATTGGCGTCTGTTCCAGGAACTCGCTGCCCGCTCCGATGTATTGCTCGTCAGCGCGGCCTTCCTGCGCGGACTCGCGGAAGGCCGGTCGCCGGAAGAGCTGCCTCTGGGGCACGCCCCGGAGTTCAGCGATCTCCATGTCTGGCGCATGCAAAGGGGCATGACACCCCAACCGGCCATGGTGGCGCTCGGCCGCAGTCTCGATCGGTCGCTTGCCGAGCGCTGCACGGTTCTTGGGCGCCCGGTCTATTTCGCGCTGGGAGATCAGGCCGACCGGCGCGATCTCGAGGCGGTGGAGGCCACCGGCGCACGTGTGCTGATCGCCGGCAATGGTCCGTATGTCGAGGGAAAACCGCTGATCGACGCACTGGGTCGCGAGGGTTTTCGGCGCATCTATTCCATCGCAGGCCCACGAGTGCTGCACACCCTGCTGAAGGATCGTGTCCTGCATCGACTCTATCTGACCCACTTCCATCGGCTGCTGGGCGGACCTTCCTTCGACACCCTGCTCGAAGGCGAGACGCTCGACCCGCCCGCTTCGTTCAAGCTCCACGCGCTTTACCACGACGCCAATGCCGATGGCGCATCGGCCCAGCAATTTGCCGCATATGACATTCGCTGACAGTCTTTCCTCCGCAACGACATAGCAACGCAACCTGCGGGGCTTCCTGCGCCTCGCATGCATACCAGAAGGGAGACAGCAGGTGACCGTCGAAATTGCATTGGTCTTCACCATTATTGCGGTCGCGCTGTATCTGTTTGCCAGCGAGAAACTGCCGCTGGACATCACCGCGATCCTGATTCTGATCACCCTGATCGCGATTCCGCAGTTGTTCCACTCGCAATGGCTGCTGGATCGAGGTGTCGACCTCCAGGCCGCCTTTCCCACGGTCAGCGAGGGACTCTCCGGGCTTTCGAGCACGGCCACGGTCACGGTGCTTGCAATGTTCATTCTCTCGGCAGGGATCCAGCGCTCGGGGCTGATTCACGTGCTCGGCCAGCGCCTGTTCCCGATGGTCGGGAAATCCGAATTGCGCATGATCCTGATTATCGCGGCGCTGGTAGGCCTGATCTCCGGATTCATCAACAACACCGCTGCTGTCGCGGTGGCGATCCCGCTGATCCTCGACATGGCAAGGCGGCTCAAGATGCGGGCGTCGCGCTTGTTGATGCCGGTCAGCTTCTTCGGAATGCTCGGTGGCACCCTGACCCTGATCGGCACCTCGACCAACATCCTCGCCTCCGCGATCCTCGCGGAAAACGAGGCGTTCGGCCGCCAGATCGGCATGTTCGAATTCACCCACCTCGGCCTGATCGTACTGGGCGTGGGATTGATCTATTTCATTACCATCGGCCGCTGGCTGATGCCCAAAAAAGACCTGATCCGCCTGGGCGACGACGAAGACCGTTTCATCATCGAACTCGGCGTGCCCGAGGACAGCCCGCTGGTAGACCAGACGCTCGACGAGTACGGGTTCGCCGTGAAGGCCTCGGTCGAGGTGCTGAAACTCGTGCGCGGCGACACGACGCATATCAAGCGTGCGGAAGAGATCCGGATCCGCCCGGACGACATCATTCAGGTCCACGCCGAGTTGCGGCAAGTAATGGACCTGATCAAGTCCGACAAGATCGAGGTCCTTTCGGTATCGGGGGAATCCAGCCGTGTTCGCGGCGATGGCCGGCTCGTTCGCGTACTGCTTCGGGACTCGCAGTCTTTCGAGGGCAAGGAGGTCCGTGCCGCGCAGTTCTGGGACCGTTACCAGGCGCGGTTGATCGGCCTCGAAAAGGAGGCGCTGGACGCGCGCCGCATCGCCGACGAGCCACTGTCAGTCGGGATGATCGCCCTGCTGGAGATTTCACACACGGCGCTGAATCGGCTTCGCGACACGGAGGACGTGGTCATCCTGGAGGAAAGCCAGGACGAATTCGATCGCCGACGCATGTGGACCGCTGGTGGCATCATGGCCGCGGTGGTCTTGGGCGCCACACTATCGCCGTTACCGATCGTCGTGACGGCACTGCTTGGCGTGGTCGTGATGGTCGCCACCGGTTGCCTGGACAAGGAGGACATGTACACCGGAGTGTCCTGGCCGGTGATCTTCCTGCTTGCCGGCGTGATCCCGCTGGGTATCGCGATGACCAAATCCGGCGCCGCCGACCTGCTTGCCGGGTTACTGGCCACCCATACCGGAGGCTGGCACCCGATTTTCGTGCTGATGGCCCTGTACCTGATGACCACCCTGCTGACGGAACTGGTAAGCAACAATGCCTCGGTGGTAATCCTCGTGCCCGTGGCCATCTCGCTGGGGCACATCCTGCAGATCGATCTCTTTGCACTCGTGCTGGTGGTGATGTTCGCTGCTTCAACCAGCTTCCTGTCGCCCATCGGTTACCAGACCAACACCATGATCTATGGCACCGGTCTATACCGGTTCACCGACTTCGCCAAGGTCGGTGCCCCGCTCAACCTGCTGCTGATGGCGGTGACCAGCGTCAGTATCTGGTGGCTGTGGCTGGTTTGACGGCGAATGGGTCGCCCATGAAGGCGAAATATCGGATCGTCCATCGGAGCAAAGAGGTCCAGACCCCTGTCGACCTGACGTGAAACAACCTGCGCAGGGTGCCGTGAGGCGAAGCCGAACCGCACCGAGACACGCCGGTGAAATTGCGGCACCGGGCGATCCGGCCGCGCAACTTGTCATGGCCTGCGGTCTGCGGCACCCTGATTCACCTTCCTCACTGATCGAACACAATGGCCAGACCCGAATATTGGGACCGCGGTTGCGCGGAACTCAGCGCGGCCGACCCGGTTATGGCCGATCTCATCGGACGCTACCCCGACACGGTGCTCACCACCCGCGGTGATGCCTTTCAGACATTGGCGCGCGCTGTTGTGGGGCAGCAGATATCGGTCAAGGCGGCCGACAGCGTATGGGCTCGCTTCGCCGATCTGGTCCAGACAATCAGCCCTGCACAGATCGCGACCGTCGAACCCGGGGCCTTGGCCGCCTGCGGGCTGTCGCGGCGCAAGGCCGAATACCTGCGCGACCTTGCCGGTCATTTCGTCGATGGCCGCATTCAACCTTCACGCTGGGAAACAATGGCCGACGAGGCGGTGATCACCGAGCTCGTCGATGTGCGCGGAATCGGCCGCTGGACGGCCGAGATGTTTTTGATCTTCAACCTGCTGCGGCCCGATGTCTGGCCTGTCGACGACATTGGCCTGCAAAAGGCGGTCGCGGTGCACTACCTGGATAATGAACGACCCACTCCCAGCATCCTCCGCCAGCACGGCACACGCCATGCACCCTGGCGCACCGTCGCCACATGGTATCTCTGGCGCAGCCTCGATCCCGCGGTGGTGCAGTACTGAGCCTGCCGGTCGCGAGGCTGCATGGCTAACTGCCATGGCCAGACCCGCCACCCCGGACCACGAAAGGTCCGAGCGTAGGGTGTCAATGAGCGCAGCGAATTGCACCGCTCGAGGCCCGGACGCCAGCCGGCGTGATAACGGTGCGGTTCGGCTGCGCCTCACGGCACCCTACGCGGGTTCTTTCACGCTAACCCCACGAAAAAGCATACTGGGTGGCCGCCGGTTTGTGCCGCTATGGAGCGAACCGGCGCCGCTAAGCAACAATCGGATTCTCCACTGGATCGGCGGTATAGTGATAGCAAATGAGCGAAGCCGCCGAACATATTCCGACAAAAACGTTTTCCGGGGATCAAGGCGGTCGGACTTCGCCATCCAATACCCTGATCGGAAACCCTCGCAACCCCTGCACACCGGGGTGCAGAGAGGTCCTCACGACCCACGGCGCCCCTTGAAGCCGTGAACAAGCGGGTCCGGAGACATGGAAGGCGTCATTGGACACTCGCGTTCGCTGCGGTCGCGTTCTACCTTTTGACTGGCACCTACCATATGCAGAAGCCGCTCCCACCCGGGTTGGATACCGCAAGCCCCTATCGCCAGGCTGACACGGTCGAGTTTGTCGCGGACGCCACATGGCTCGATGATCACGGCCGGCAGCACATCGAGCACGCGATCTTCGATACGGCCCTGGAAATGATTCGCAATGCCCGATCGCTGGTAGTCGCGGATTTCTTCCTGCTGAATCAGTTTGCCGGCAGCAACGACGGACAACAGCGCCCGCTGTCCGCGGAACTCGTCGAGGCACTGGTGCAACGGCGCGCAGAACGACCAAACCTGGATGCGCTATTGATCACGGACCCCTTCAACAGCCTGTACGGTGGCATCCGGCAAACCCTCTTTGTCCAGCTCGAGGCCGGCGGCGTCCACGTGGTCGAGACCGATCTGACCCAGTTGCGTGATCCCAACCCCGCATGGTCGGCTGTCTGGCGTATCTGCTGCCAGTGGTTTGGCAACAGCCCGGATGGAGGCTGGTTGCCCAACCCCGTCGGTGAATCGCCCGTGAGTCTGCGCACCTATCTGGCACTGCTGAATTTCAAGGCCAACCACCGCAAGGCGCTGATAACCGACGGGCCGGACGGCTGGAACGGCCTGGTCACGTCGGGCAATCCGCACGATGCCAGCAGCCGGCACCACAACGTGGCCATTCGGTTCCGAGGCAAGACGGCCCTGGATCTGCTCCAGACCGAACTGGCGGTGGCCGCGTTCTCCGACGGTCCGCGAATCCGGTTTCCGGATTCCGCGCCCGACGAGCCGAATACCGGCAACGGCGTTCAAGTCCGTATTCTGACCGAGTCACGGATTCGCGATGCCGCTCTGGACATGATCAACGCCGCCGACCAGGGTGACCGCCTTGACCTGCTGATGTTCTATCTCTCGCACCGGGAAGTGGTCGCAGCGTTGCTCGCTGCCAGGCAGCGTGGGGTCGGCCTGCGCGTGCTGCTCGACCCCAACCGCGATGCATTCGGTCGGGAAAAGGACGGTATTCCCAATCGACAGGTCGCCATGGAACTGCATGCCGCGGACGTAACGGTGCGCTGGTGCAACACCGCCGGCGAACAATGTCACGCGAAGATGCTGCTGCATCGCGACCACGACGGCAACGCCACACTGCTGGCCGGCTCGGCCAACTTCACACGGCGGAACCTCGACAATTTCAACCTGGAAACCAATGCGCAGGTCCGGGGAAGCACGGATGCCCCGGTGATCAACGATGCCGGCACCTTCTTCGATTCCCGCTGGAACAACGAGCCCGACCGCGTCCACAGTGTCCCGTATTCCACTTATGCCGATCCTTCGCGGATCCGCTATTGGCGCTACCGGTTCATGGAGGCCACGGGGCTTTCCTCGTTCTAGTAGCCTGTCCGATCACGGCGAGCGCTGACTTGGCAACCCGCGTCAGTCGAGCACGAAGGTGACCTTCATATCGACCCGATAACTGGTGACCTTTCCATCCTCGACCGTGACCTTCTGTTCCTTCACCCACGCGCCCCGGATACCGCGGATCGTCTTCGATGCCCTGTCGATGCCCTGCTGGATCGCGTCTTCGAAGCTCACATTGGACTCGGAGGTGATCTCTGAAACCTTTGCGACTGCCATGATGGTCCTCCTTGCTGGTGAAAGTTCGCGCTGGGCAGCACGCAGCACAGGCTCTCGCCGCGCACCGTTCGGCGGCTACACGCAAAACCTGACCCTGCCATGCCGATCCCACCCTTGAAGATAGACGACAGCCTTTCTGGTCACCAGGTTTGGCCGGCCAGGCTTCCGGTTGGCTCGCAGGACCGGGGGCTTGAGGTGCTAATATCTGTAATCGGAAACACCCACGCGTCCCGGCTTGCTCCGTCCGTTCGAACGACACCGTCTGGAAAAACATAGCGCCATGAAACTCTTCATCTGCCAATCCTGCGGCCAGCACCTGTATTTCGAGAACGTGGCCTGCACTCGTTGCGGGCACACGCTCGGCTTTCTCCCCGACCGCCTCGAAGTCTCGGCACTCAGGGGCGGCTGGGACGGATTGTGGCGGGCATTGGGGTCGCCCGGCGACGGCGATCGTTACCGCATGTGCGCCAACTCCACTGACTACGAAGTCTGCAACTGGATGGTGCCGGCCCACGATCCCGATCCCCTTTGCCTCTCCTGCCGGTTGAACAACACCATCCCCGATCTCGGCATGCCGGAAAATGTCACCCGCTGGCGCCGCCTCGAAGCCGAGAAGCGGCGACTGGTGTACAGCCTGTTGAGGCTTGGGCTTCCCGTTGAACCGAAGCACGAGAATCCGATGGGGCTGGCGTTTGATTTCCTTGCCGACACCGCGCCCACCTTCAATGAAACCGGGAGAGTCCTGACCGGCCATGCCAACGGGCTGATCACCATCAACATTGCCGAGGCCGACCCTGCCACCCGGGAAGCGATGCGCCAGGAGATGGCCGAGCCGTACCGAACCATTCTCGGGCATTTCCGGCATGAATCCGGCCACTACTACTGGGACGTTCTGATCCGGGAAAGCCAGTGGACCAACGAGTTTCATCGGCTGTTCGGTGACGAGACGCAGGATTACGGGAAGGCACTCGAACGCCACCATGCACACGGAGCACCGTCAGGCTGGGCAGATCGGTTCGTCAGTGCCTATGCGAGCAGCCATCCGTGGGAAGACTGGGCCGAGACCTGGGCGCATTACCTGCACATCATCGACACGCTGGAGACCGCGCAACAATTCGGCATCCGGGTCAAGGCGCAGGTCGGCGACAGCAATGAGCTGCAGTCCGACCTCTCGTTTGATCCGTACCACGAGGACGACTTCAGCCACATTCTGGAACGTTGGCTGCCGCTCGCCTTCGCCCTGAACAGCCTGAACCGCAGTATGGGTCACGATGATGCCTACCCCTTCGTGCTCGCCCCACCGGCCATCGACAAACTGCGGTTGGTCCACCGCATCGTGCGGGCTCAGCAAGCTACTGCATGAAGGCGTGGCCCTCTTCCTGCTGCAGGCGGATGATCTCGGCATCCGCCATGGGTACGACGCGCACGAAGCCATGGATGTCTTCCGGAGAGAACCCACGCTCGTGCGCCGCGGCGGCGCACATCCGGAACTCGATCGGTCCGGCCAGGGTGAGGCTCTGCGCCCTGCGCATCAACTCCCCGTATTGCTCATGGTTCTCAACCGCGAAGAATTCGATCTCGTCGCCGTGCAGTACCAGGACGATCGAGGCATCGAACGGGTCCGCCCCGTAAAGGTTGTTCAGGAAACTGGCCCGATCGAGAATGCGCTCGAAGCGCTCCGGGTCGCCTTCCGCAACGTCGTAGACCACCTTCTGCGGTGCGTAGTCGATCTCATCGAGGCTGGCCCTGCCCCAGGGCTCCTCCGATTCCGCCCATAGCGGCGTGGTCATGAGCATCACCATTGCCAGCACCGAGACACCCCATGCCATCGTTTTGCGCATATTTTCCTCCTGCATCCTGTGTTGAACCTTCACCCGCACGGCGTTCCGCCTTGTGGCCAAAGACATGGCCCGATCCTTTCCGGCTCCGGGCCGCACTCTTCCTCGACGGAATCGCGCGCCACTGCATTCCCGAAGCGCTCGTATCGATTGCTTGCTTCTATAATCCCCTGCACGGGCGCTGCGGCATGACCCGTTCACCCTGCAAAAGGACAACATGAACCCGATGTCCCTGGATGCGCTGCTCGCGGCCCTCGGCGAAGATGACGCGCTCGATTTCGCCGATACCCTGCGCATGATCGTCGACTGGCTGCGGCCCGAGGGCCGCCATTCGGGCGCAGCACCGGTCATCAACCGGGTCGAGCAGCTGGTACTGGCGCTCGACGAGAATCCGGATCTGCGCGGGCGGCTCCGCGAGCGCCTCGAACAGGGCTTCGAAGGTGCGCGACACCTGACACTCTACACCGGAATCGGGCTCTTCTCCCGTCGCGGCTTCATGCGCGAATTCACCCAGCGCCTGTACGAGCGACTGAATCCGCGACCGATGGAGCGCGACGATCTGAAGGATGTGCTCGCCTACGTCTTTCACCGGCCGCGCGATGCACAGTGGGTCAGCGCCCTGCCCGACGACACCTGGTGGCGCCTGCTGGAAGCCATCGGTTGCCTTTCCGGGGAGCACCCGGCCGTACTGCGTCGCGCGCGGGAAGAGATGCTCTACGCACTGGAAATGCTGTCCGTCTGGATTGCCGCCGAGGAACTGGAACCCGAACTGCTGCGGCTCGATCCCGAAATTGCCGAACGCGATTCCGCCTTCGTTGCCCAGCAACGGGAACTGGCGGCATTCGTTGCCGCATATCGCGACTGGGCCGAGGACCCCGCGAAGCCATTCCATGACGATCGCCACGCGCGCGTCCTGCTGGAACAATGCAGCGAACAGATCGCCCACCTGCGCAAGCGCGCGGTCACCCGGGGCAGCAGCATTTCGCTGACGCACCTGCTCGAACGGCTCGATCAGACCCTTGACCGTATCTGGCGGCTGCTGCACGTACTCGACCCGGGCGACCCCGAGGGACAACGCACGACGTCGGTGGAACTGTTTCGGGAGCTGGTCGCGGCAAACGCCCGACGTCACGGCATCCGGTCACTGTGGCAGGACAATGTCAAGCTGCTCTCACGCAGCGTGACCCAACAGGCCAGCGAGACCGGCGAACACTACATCACCAGCAACCGCGCCGAATACCTTGGAATGCTGCGTTCCGGCGCTGGCGCGGGATTCATCATCGCTGTGATGGCGTGGATCAAGATCCAGATCGAGGGAATGGGTCTGGGCGAGGGTGCGACCACCCTCTGGGTCAGCCTGAACTACGGCCTGGGGTTCGTGCTGATCCACATCCTGCATTTCACGGTCGCGACCAAGCAGCCGGCGATGACCGCTGCCCGCCTTGCCGCCGCGATCGAGGAAAGCGACAAGGGAACCGCAAACCCGGCCAAACTCGCCGATCTGCTGGTCCAGGTCGGTCGATCACAATTCGTCGCGGTGCTGGGCAATGTCAGCGTGGCGCTGCCGGTCGCCATCGGCCTCGGGTGGCTCTACCACCTGACGGTGGGGATTCCGATGCTCGATTCCCAGGGGGTGGACTACCAGTTGCACCAGCTTTCGCCCGTTGCCGGTCTGGCACTGTTTCACGCCGCCATCGCAGGTGTATGGCTGTTCGTGGCGGGCCTGATTTCCGGGTTCTTCGACAACCGCTGCGCCTATCTGGACCTGCCGGGCCGGCTTCGGGATCACCCCGGGCTGTCACGCCTCCTTTCCAGAGACCGGCGCCAGCGACTGGCGGACTTCATCGAACACAACTATGGCGCGCTGGCGGGGAATTTCTTCTTCGGCGTGCTCCTGGGTGTCACCGGCTATATCGGCTACCTGCTGAGCCTGCCGCTGGATATCCGTCATGTTGCCTTCGCTTCCGCCAATCTCGGGTACACCATCGCGGTACAACTGCCGGGCGTTCTCGAGTTTCTGCTGTACCTTCTGTTCGTGCTGCTGGTGGGCGCGGTCAACCTCTGGGTCAGCTTCGGGCTGGCCCTGTATGTCGCGCTCAAGGCGAGGGGAACGCGTATCGGCGCCCTTGATCGGCTGCTCAAGGCCTATGGCCGGCGTATCCTCGATCGTCCACGCGAATTCCTGCTGCCACCGCCGGTTGAATCGGAACGGGATGGTGATCAATCCAACGGCCCTGGGGGGACCTGAATCACGCCGCAAGGGGGCAACGGGTTGGTTATCCTGAGCCAATTCCTGCTCGGTTTCGGCAAGCCCCATGTAGCGGCGTGCAGGGATGTCCGGAAGCGCTTTCCCCTCAGGTGTTCTCGGGGGCCAGTGTTAGAATCCGCCGCCTGATGACCAGCGAAGTGAAGTGCCGTGCAATTTGACGTGATCATCATCGGCGCCGGTGCCGCTGGCATGATGTGCGCCGCCCAGGCGGGCTTCCGCGGGCGCCGTGTGCTTCTCGTCGACCACACGCAAAAGCTGGGTGAACGCATCCGAATTTCCGGCGGTGGACGCTGCAATTTCACGAACCGGACCGTCAGCGCCGACCATTTCCTGTCGCAGAACCCGCATTTCTGCCGCTCGGCGCTGGCCCGTTTCACCCAGCACGACTTCATCGCGATGCTGGAACAGCGGCGGATCGCCTATCACGAGCGGGAACACGGCCAGCTGTTCTGCAACGACTCATCCCAGCAGATCATCGCCATGCTGCGCGATGCCTGTACGGATGCCGGCGTGCGCTGGGCGATGCCGTGCGCAGTGCAGAGCATCGAACGGCTGGCTGGCGATGCGGCCTTGCCATGGCGCGTGCACACCGATCAGGGCAGCTTCCGCAGCCGGTCGCTGGTCGTCGCCAGCGGCGGCCTGGCCATCCCGAAAATCGGGGCCACGCCCTTCGGCTACCGCCTGGCCGAACAGTTCGCGGTGCCCATCGTGCCGCCACGGCCGGCACTGGTACCACTGGCACTGGCGCCCGATCTGCTCGAACGACTGAAGCCGATGGCCGGCGCCACGATTGCCGCCTGCGCCCGCTTCGCCGCGACGGCCTTTCGCGACAACGTGCTGATCACCCATCGCGGCCTGTCCGGCCCCGCCATCCTGCAGGTATCCAGTTACTGGCAGATGCAGGAATATCGGAGCGGGAAAAAGCAGCCCGTGGAAATCGATCTGCTGCCCGACATCGATGCCGGTGATTGGCTGCACCAGCAGCGGCAAGGGCGGGGGCATCTTTCCAACCTGATGGCCGAACACCTCCCCCGGCGTTTCGCCCACGAGTGGTGCTCGCTGTACGGCGGCGACAAGGTCGTGAACCGGCCCATCAGCGAACTCGGCCGGCCCGATCTCGAGCGGATCGCCAGCCTGCTCAATGCCTGGCCGCTGATGCCGGTCGGCACGCTCGGTTTCGCCAAGGCGGAAGTGACTCTCGGTGGTGTGTCGACCGCTGCACTGTCATCCAAGACCATGGAGGCACGGGAGGTGCCCGGTCTCTACTTCATCGGCGAAGTGGTCGACGTTACCGGTTGGCTGGGTGGCTACAACTTTCAGTGGGCCTGGTCGTCGGGCTGGGTTGCCGGGCAGTTTGCCTGATCAGGTCTGCGCCATCCCCTTGGTCGATTCATGAACGAAGCGCTGAAAGCCGCCGATCAGGTGCCCATCGTACTCTGCGACGCGAACGACATGACCCAGAGGTAGCGGGCGAGGGGTCTCAGGTTTCTGCTATACATGCTGTTCGTGCTGCTGATTGGCACGGTGAACATCCGGTTCCGCTCGGGCTGGCTTCGGATGGCGAACTCAGGACCGGGAGAACGCGTATCCTCGCCGGGGCACACGGCATGTCAAGGGGGCAACATGAATTTCGAGAAGGTGGTTTTCGGATTTTTCATCATCCTGGCGCTGACACTGAACTTCGGCTTTTTCCTCGGTGAGATCGACAACCCCGCGCATCACAATGTCTACGAATTGTTTGCCGCCATCGTCGTCAATCTGGTCGCCACCGTGCTCAAGTTCGGCGATCGAACCCAGACCGGGGCACTCCTGCTCGCGACCTCGCTGGTTGCGGTCCTGCAGTTGTTAGCCGCAGCCGCCGTCTGGGCCTACGCCGTGAATATCAGCGCAACCGGCCTGGACGCCATGATGATGGCCAGCATCGTGTCGCTCGCCGGAGGCGCGATGCTCGCGAATGTAATCTCGGTCGTGCTGTTGATTGCAGACACCGTGAACCTTCGCCGCTGAGGGGATCATGGACAAGGTCGTCTTCCTCTTCCTGCGGCGCATGCGTACGCCGCTCCTGCTGTTGATGGTGGCCTACAGCATTGCCATCACCGGCCTGGTCCTGATCCCGGGAGTCGACGATCACGGTGAACCGTGGCGCATGGATTTCTTCCACGCCTTCTATTTCGTCACCTACACCGCTCCGACGATTGGCTTCGGGGAAATTCCCTATGCGTTCACCGAAGCTCAACGCATGTGGGCGGCCTTCACCATCTACCTGTTGGTCATTGCCTGGCTGTACGCGATCGGACGCATTCTCGGTCTGGTCCAGGACCCGACGTTCCGACTCGCGGCAAGTCAGCAGGCTTTCGACCGGAGCATCCGCAGGATGCATATGCCCTTTCTCATCGTCTGTGGTTACGGGGATACCGGGGAGTTGCTGGTGCGCGCCCTGCTCCAACGGCAAAAACGCGTGGTCGTGATCGACCGCATCCAGGACAGAATCAATGATCTGGCGCTCTCGGACATGGATTACCACGTACCGGCGATGTGCGCGGATGCGAGCAGTGCCGCCCGGCTGCAATCCGCCGGTCTGTCCAACCCGTTCTGCCAGGGTGTCGTGGCGCTGACCGATCGCGACGAAGTGAATCTGAAGATCGCGATCACGGTGAAACGGCTGAACCCGCATCTCCCGGTCATCTGTCGCGCTGAGAGCGCCGACACGGAAAGGAACATGCACTCCTTCGGCACCGATCAGGTGATCAACCCGTTCGAGACCTTTGGTGACCGGCTTGCATTGGCATTGCATTCACCCGGCCACCATACCCTGCATCAGTGGCTGAGCAGTGTGCCCGAAAGCGAGTTGCCCATGCCGTTGTATCCCCCGAAAGGACGCTGGATTCTCTGCGGCTACGGGCGCTTCGGCAAGGCGGTACATGCCGGACTCACACGCGAGGGCGTGGAAACCGTGATCGTGGAGGAAGACCCCGAGGGGACTGGTTGCAACGGCGACTGCGTGCAAGGGCGCGGAACCGAGGCAGACACCCTGCAGCAGGCGGGAATCGACGACGCCGCCGGTATCGTCGCGGGAACCAACAAGGACACGAACAACCTGTCGATCCTGATGACGGCCCATGACCTCAATCCGGATCTGTTCATGGTCGGCCGGCAGAACAAGGACGACAACGGCGCTCTCTTTTCGGCGGGCGACATCCATCTGATCATGCGCCATAGCGAGATTCTCGCCGAGACCATCCTCGCGCATCTGACATCGCCCTTGTTGCCGTTGTTTCTCAAGCAGGCTCGCGCCAGGGATGACGACTGGGCCAATGAACTCATCAGCCGGATCGGGGCGGTAACCGACGAGCGGGTACCCGCGCTCTGGAGCGACACCGTGGCGCGGGAGACCGCGCCCGCGCTCGCCGAGCGGCTGGAACGAGAAAGCATTTCGCTCGGCCAGCTGCTGGTGGATCCAGCCAGGCGCGATCAACGCCTGCCCTGCGTTCCCCTGCTCCTCCAGCGCGGGGGCGGCAAGGAAACCCACCTCGCACCCGGTGAAGACATCGCCCTGCAGCTGGAAGACCGCATCCTCTTCGCGGGCAGAACCGTTGCCGCATCCCGTCTTGCTCGCGCGCTGCGCAACGCCCACGCCCTGGATTTCCTGCTCACGGGGCTGGACCGTCCCCAGGGCTGGATCTGGCGTCGCATGGGTGAACGTCGGGCATGACGGAAACGGAATTGCGTCCGCCAGCCGGGCGCGCCTGCAGTCTGTTCGCGTGCACGATGGAAGCGCAGGGTGCCAATGAGCGCAGCGAATTGCACCGTTCGCGGCCCGGACGCCAGGCCTGGCATGGTACCGGTGCGGTTCGACTCCGCCTCACGGCACCCTACGGGGAACTTTCACGCTAACAACGTCGAATTTGCCCGATGTTCACGCGCGGATGATACTTTAGGGTTCCAGCCAACCAATCCGGAGTCTCGATGATGTCCACGACCCTGCTCAGCCTGATGGTCGCCCTGCATGCCCTTTCGGCCGCCATCTGGGTAGGCGGCATGTTCTTCGCCTACATGGCCGTGCGCCCAGCAGCCGCCGCACTGCTCCCGGTACCGGAACGCACGACCCTCTGGCAAGACAGTTTCGCCCGCTTCTTCCCCTGGGTCTGGGGCATCGTCGTGATCCTGCTCGCCACCGGCTTCTGGCTGATCTTCGGCTTCTATGGCGGCATGGGCAATGTCGGCGGTCACGTGCACTCGAT
>JAABSN010000007.1 GCA_011390385.1 Thioalkalivibrio nitratireducens
GGTAGACATCCTGCCACCGGGGCCGCTCATGCTGGAAAAGATTCTGATCGCAAACCGTGGAGAGATCGCACTTCGCATCCTGCGTGCCTGCCGGGAAATGGGCATCGCCACCGTGGCGGTGCACTCCGAGGCGGACCGTGAACTCAAGCATGTCCGTCTCGCCGACGAGTCCGTGTGCATCGGTCCGGCCGCATCGACCGAGAGCTATCTGAACGTCCCCGCGATCATTTCCGCCGCGGAAGTCACTGATGCCGGTGCAATCCACCCCGGATACGGATTCCTTTCCGAAAACGCCGATTTCGCGGAACGGGTGGAATCCAGCGGCTTCGCATTCATCGGACCCCGCGCGGAGACGATCCGGCTGATGGGAGACAAGGTTTCGGCGAAAAACGCAATGATTGCAGCCGGAGTTCCCTGCGTCCCGGGCTCCGGTGGCGCCCTTGGTGACGACCCCGAAGAAAACATGCATCTCGCAAGCGAGATCGGTTATCCGGTGATCGTCAAGGCCTCGGGCGGAGGCGGAGGCCGGGGCATGCGCGTGGTACATACCGAAGGTGCCCTGCTCAGTGCCATCGCGGTCACCAGGAACGAAGCCAAGCAGGCCTTTGCGAACGATGCCCTGTACATGGAAAAGTATCTGGAACACCCGCGCCACGTGGAATTCCAGGTACTGGCCGACACCTACGGCAACGCGGTATGTCTGGGGGAACGCGATTGCTCGATGCAACGGCGGCATCAGAAAGTGATCGAAGAAGCGCCGGCCCTTGGCATCACACCATCGATGCGCAAGAAAATGATCGCGCGCCTGATCCGTGCCTGCCAGGAGATCGGTTACCGCGGTGCGGGCACGTTCGAGTTCCTGTTCGAGAACGGCGAATTCTTCTTCATGGAAATGAACACCCGCATCCAGGTCGAGCACCCGGTTACGGAGGAAATCACCGGCATCGATCTGATCCGTGAGCAAATCCGCATTGCCGCCGGAGAATCCCTGTCGATCTCGCAGGCGGATGTGCACATCAACGGACATGCGATCGAATGCCGGATCAACGCCGAAGACCCGGTCAAGTTCTTCCCCTCCCCGGGCACCGTGACGCAGTATCACGCGCCCGGCGGCCCGGGTATCCGCATGGATACGCATCTTTACAACGGCTACACCGTGCCGCAGCACTACGACTCCATGGTGGCAAAACTGATAGCGCACGGTCCCACGCGCGATATCGCCATTGCCAGGATGCGGGGTGCGCTCGGTGAAATCGTCATCGACGGCATCAAGACCAACATCCCGCTGCACATCGATCTGATGAACGACGCCAATTTCCAGCAGGGGGGCGCCAATATCCATTACCTGGAAAAGAAACTGAAGATCAGCCCGTGAGTCTCACTGAACTGGAAGTCGAGATCGAAGCCCGGCAAGCGCAGGAATTCGAAGACCACCTGTTCGCGCTCGGCGCCGTCAGTGTCGAAATGTTCGACGCCGGTGACGAACCCCTTTTTGAACCGCCGCCGGGAACGCACCCCCTGTGGTCCACGGTTCGATTGAAGGCGATCTTCGCCGACGGACTACAGGCGGATATTGCCACGGCAGCGTTGCATTCGCGGGAACCGGCGGTAGCCAAGGCAACCGTCACGCCCATCGTGGAGCAGGACTGGATCCGCGCTGGGCTCGCCGGGCTGACCCGCATCCACTGCGGCGGTAATCTCTGGATCGTCCCTTCCTGGGAACACCTGCCCGATGTCAAGGATGGCGTCTTTGTCCACCTCGACCCTGGTCTGGCCTTTGGCACCGGCACCCACCCGACCACCGCCATGTGCCTCGCCTCGCTCGCTGCGGCTCCACCGAAGGGCCAGCGTATTCTCGATTACGGTTGCGGCTCGGGAGTTCTCGCAATCGCTGCGCTACAACTCGGCGCAGCCCATGCGATGGCGGTGGATATCGACCCGCAGGCGCTCCAGGCCACGCGCACCAATGCTGAGCGCAACGGCATATCGGGCCAGCAGTTGGCAACCGCCACTGCGGAAGCCGCAGTTCCGGCGTCATCATTCGATCTGGTGCTGGCGAACATTCTGGCCGCACCCCTCATTGCACTGGCGCCCACCCTCGCGCTGAGCGCGCGTACTGGTGCGCGCCTGCTGCTGGCTGGACTGCTCGACTGGCAGGCTGAAACGGTGGAGGCTGCGTACCGGCACGACTTCGACATCGGTGTCGCGGCACAGAAAGATGGCTGGGTCCTTCTGGAAGGGCGACGGCGTTAGCCCTGCCGTCGTCCCACAAATCCTCGATCAGGCTCCGGCAAATGGTCCAGTACAAGGACAGGGCTGACACACCGTGATCATTCGTTGCCCGCGCTGTGGCACCGGCCGCGCCGTTCGTTACCGCAACGGTCGCAATCCGCGAACCGTCCGCTGCTCGCTTTGCGGGAACATCTTCACGTTCTTTCCTGCACTCGAAATCGAGGTTGCCGGGCAACCCTGGGAACCCGTGGCATTCCTGCAACGGGCAGGCCACCCGGACTCGGCAATTCGACCGCCCCCGCCAGTAGTACTCTCCGCGCCCCCGGACGTTCCCGCAGCGGCGACGCGCGCGCATGAACAGTCCGACCGATGGCCAGACCGCCTCGCCGGCTTCGTGACCGGCGTCGTTCTGCTCGCAACCCTCGTCGGCCAGGCGCTGGTGCACGAACGCGCTGCATTCGCGGCCCACCCGGAACTCGTCGCGGCTACCGAAGCCTTGTGTCGACATCTACCCTGTCCCGCACCGACATGGCGGGCTCCGGCGGACATTCGGATCAACGCACTGGATTTCGAGCGCCGGACGGACGAGCGAATGCGGATCACGATGGAAATCATGAACGATCTTGATCGGCCGCAGCCATGGCCTCTCCTGGAAGTCAGCCTCACGGATCGATTCGGCCGCACCCTGGGTCAGGCCCGCTGGCACCCAATACAGTATCTTGGGCCCGACCAACGTATCGACGGGACGATCCCGCAACTCCAGGCGCGCGAAAAACGTCGCCTGCGGCTGGTCATCGAGATACCGCACCCCTTGGTGGAAGGGCTTACGGTAACCGCTCTGTGAATCCACCGAGGACCTGACCATGATTCTGGGGACCCACTGCATCCCGGACCCCCCGGTGTTCCTGGCGCCGATGGCTGGCGTCAGTGACCGACCGTTTCGGGCATTGTGCCGAAGCCTCGGGGCCAGTGCCGCGATCTCGGAAATGGTCACCTCGAACACCCGGCTGTGGCATACCGCAAAAAGCCGCAACCGGCTCGACCATCGAGGCGAGCCCGGCCCCAGAATCGTGCAACTGCTGGGCAACGATGCAGACGCTTTGGTCGGTGCGGCGCATGAGAATGTTGCACGGGGGGCGGACATCATCGACCTGAACCTGGGCTGCCCGGCAAAGAAGGTCTGCAACCGCGCTGCGGGCTCGGCCCTTCTTGGCGATGAAATGCTCGTGGAACGGCTGTTGCGGGCATTGACGTCGAACCTCTCGGTGCCGGTGACTCTGAAGATGCGCCTCGGCATCGACCGCGACCACATGAACGCGACCCGGATCGCCGTTCTGGCCGAATCGGCCGGCGTTGCGATGATCAGCATTCACGGGCGAACAAGAGCATGCGGCTATCACGGGGCGGTCGATCATGACGCGATCGCCCGTGTGGTCGAATCGGTCCGGATCCCGATTATCGCCAATGGCAACATCACCACACCCGAGGAGGCACGAGCGGTGATTCGGCGCACCGGCGCGGCTGGCGTGATGATCGGTCGGGCTGCACAGGGCCGACCGTGGCTACCCGGGCAGATCTGCGCCGCGCTCGGAGGCCAACCCATTCCACCGACACCGTCGGGCGAGATGCTGGGCGTTCTGATTCAATCACATATCGCTGCCGTGCACCGGCAATACGGACCCGAACAGGGCCCGCGTATCGCACGCAAGCACATAGGCTGGTATCTTGCTCACAACCGGCCCGAAGTGGACCGGCGTCCGTTACTTGCCACGGCCGATGCCAACGGGCAGCTCTCGGCCCTGGCAGCGCTTTTCGAGCAGGGCAGCACACGCCGTTGCTGAACCGAGTGACCGGACGAAACCACAACAAGAACGCAAACGATCCCAGGGGGGAGACGACGCATGAACTCCTCGATACACGCTGTTCAGGACCATGGGGTGAGTGGCGTACCGGAAGCAGTCAATCCGAACTGCCGGCTCGCGGAGCACGTACGGATGGCCATGGACGAATACTTCGCCGCGCTGAAAGGCGAGGAAGTGGCCAATGTCTACAGCATGGTGATTTCGGAGGTCGAGCGACCACTCCTCGCCTGCGTGCTGGAGCACTGCGGCGGCAATCAGACGCGCGCCGCAAACCTGCTCGGGCTCAATCGCGCAACCCTGCGCAAGAAACTGCGTGCCCACTCCCTGATCTGAGAGACAAGCGCCAGCCGGGACCATGGCCCGGCAGCACCGCGGCGTGTTTCTTCCAGCACATTTCGGCAGCAGGGTATTCCCGGCCATCTGCCGCCCACCATGTCATCGATGCGCTGTCACGTATCGGAAGTACCTGGTTGCCGACTCCAGACGCCGCAGTACGGCATTGGCTGTCATCGGGCACCGTCCCAGGGGAGACAGGCACGCGTGGCCTCGTACAGATCGATGGACGCTGCCGCAAGGACATCGCGGGTGCGGAGGGTCAGCGGACCACCCGCAAGGTCGGTGACCACACCTCCGGCCTCGCGGACGATCACCGCAAGAGCCGCGACATCGAGGATGTTCACATCCGACTCGACAACCAGATCGATACTGCCACTGGCCAGAAGATGGTATTGATAGAAATCGCCGTAACCCCGGACACGGTTCACCCGAGCCACAAGGGCCCCCAGATCGGCCCAGCAGGGACTCAGGGCCAGGGATTTCAGGTTGCCCATCGACAGCGTCGCTTCCTCGAGGCTTCCTGTCCCTGCAACGCGGATCCGCTGGCTGTCGAGAAAGGCCCCCTGCCCTTTCTCCGCCCAGGCTCTCTGGCCAAACAACGGCGCATTCGACACTCCCAGGACCAGCTCACCCTTGTACATGAGCGCGATCTGAGTGGAAAACATCGGGTAACGACGCACGAAACTCTTGGTACCGTCGATCGGATCGATCAGCCAGACATGATCGGCATCGATATCCGACTGACCGGTCTCTTCGCCGTAGAACCCATGGTCCGGAAACCGCTCGCGGATAATGGCGCGAATCGCCTGTTCACTCTCGATATCGGCGCGGGTCACCGGCGTAGCATCCGGCTTCATCTCGACCTCGACACCCGCGCTGTAATAGTGGCGGATCACCGCCTCCGCAGCGTCGGCAGCGGCCTGGGCTGCAGCCATGAATGGGCTTTGCGTCATCGTTCGGCTCCGTTCGCGAAAGCGGCGAGTGTACTGCCTCGCTGTGCAACCCGCATCCACGGGGATCCGGACCGCGAACCGATCCGTACCGGGTTGTGAGACCGATCAAATGCCGTAATAATCCCGACACCCGCACGAGAACAGGAAGCGCTCATGGCCAGCGATCTCCCCGATGTCAGCCATATCGACCGCCTGGAACTGTTCGATGAGGACTACACGCCGGTTGCGGTCATCGAAAATCGCGATGGCGAGCGCCTGTCACTGCAGATCTACTACCAGACCACGATGACCTTTGGAGGCATCGGCCCCAAGGCCGCCAACTCCGCTCTGCTCCGCTACGGGCCTTACGCCGACGACGCGCGGAAGCACCCGGGCAAGCACCCTCATATCGATCGACTGTTTGCGATCATCATCAACGATGGTCACCTCTCGGTGCACGCCGTCACCACGGACACGAACCACCACGAATAGGAGACGATCGGAGGCTGACTCACTCCCGCCGGTTGGTGAATCCCACTCGCCAGCCGCGCTCCGGCTCGAGACGGATCTGACTCATGCTCGCGTATTCGCAATCCAGCCGGTAGAGGTCGGCGTCGGGTGTCCCCAGCACCCATCCGATCACTGCACGGATCACACCGGCGTGGGTGACGACCAGTAACCGCCCGGAGTGCCCGCCACGCGTCTCGGAATCGAGCGCCGCCTCGACACGCTGACGGAAATCCGCCAGAGGTTCGGCACCCGGAGGGCGGTTGGCAACGGGGTCAGCGTAGAAAGCCCGATATTGCTCGAACCGGTTTGCACGGATTTCTTCCCGTGTCCGCCCTTCCCAATCCCCGAAACCCACTTCCCGAAGATCCTGGACGATACGCAGGGGGGTTGGCTTCCTTGCACAGAGTGCCTCGGCGAAATCATGACAGCGCGCAAGCGGAGAAGAGAGAACGGCGTCCCATGGCCAGTGGACCGATTCGCCTACCGCAAGCCACATCTGACGCCACCCCTGTTCATTCAGGGGATCATCACATCCGTTCCCACGAAACCGAGCACCGCCACGCGGCTCCCCATGCCTCAACAGATCGATGATCATGTCCTGGCACTCCCTTCGAGATGGGCCGCAAGACAAGCCCAGTCAAAAAAAGGCCCTGGATCGGTCTTGCGGCCCGGGGCGATATCCGAGTGTCCGGCAAGCGTGTGGTCACCGGAAAGGCGCGGGAAGCGCTTCCGCAGCCACCGTATCAACCGCCCCAGGACCACATACTGCGACTCCGTAAACGGGGATGTGTCGCAGCCTTCAAGTTCGATACCGATCGAGAAATCATTGCAGCGATCACGACCCTTCCAGCAGGAGACACCCGCATGCCAGGCCCGTTCGTCAAACGGCACGAACTGGGTGGAACGGCCATCGCGGGCGATGACCACGTGGGCCGAAACCCGGAGCCCCGATATCTCGGAAAAATACGGATGCCCGGCCGGATCGAGCGTATTGGTGAACAGTTGGGCAATGAATGTTCCCCCAAACTCTCCCGGCGGCAGGCTGATGGAATGAATCACGATCAGTTCCGGCTCCAGCCCTGCCGGCCTGACATCCCGGTTCGGGCTCAGGCATCGCTGCGCCTCGGGCCACCATTGGCCAGCACCCTGTCGGGCCTGGGCGTCCCTCGCGAGCGGCGGGCTGAAGCGGAGGCAGTTATTCATGATTCAATGTGCGTATGGCCTCGTGAAACCAGAAAACCGAGGGAAATACAGTACTCCCCTGCCGGAGCCGAAGGAACAACCCACACCCGCCAGGCTGCTCGAGACGTTTCCCGTACCCGGCGCACCAGAGCCGCCACCCCAACGGGTGGCGGCTCTGCAGGTTTCAACATCGGGCCACGACTGACGGTCAGTCGGACTTGTTGCGATCCGCTGCCCGCTCGATGGCTTCACCGCCCTTCTGCACATCCTTCCCCACTCCTTCGATCGTCGAGCAACCGCTGACGCCGGACAATGCGAACGCGAGAAGGCTCAACAGCAACAACTCCAGAGATCGCTTGCGATACATGGTTCACTCCAGTCTCATGGACCCACACAGAGCCCGTCCCGTTGCGCGGGTCAGGCCACCAGCGGCCGGCCAGAGAACCCTGCCGACCCGGCGTCGCGCGAAAGCAAATCACGCGCTGCTTGTCTTATCATAGAGCATTCTGCGTCGCTGCCAATCCCGGCGACTGCCTTGCCCGCAAACCGCCGTTCGGCGACTCGGCGGCCAACCACGGGCGCCCGTACTCGCCGCCCCCGCAATGGTAACGACACGTGTCCGATCTCAATCCCCAACAACGTGCTGCGGTATGCACCGATGATCGCCCCCTGCTCGTGCTCGCCGGCGCCGGTTCCGGAAAGACCCGCGTAATCACCGAGAAGATCGCTTACCTCATCGAGGAACGGCGGATCCCGGCCCGCGCGATCGTCGCCATCACTTTCACCAACAAGGCAGCGCGGGAGATGCGGGAACGGATTCAGGGACGACTCGATCGCGAGCAATCGCGGGGGCTCGGCGTTTCCACCTTTCATACCTTCGGACTCAACTTTCTACGCCGCGAGTTGCAGGCATCCGGGCTGCGCCGGGGTTTCTCGGTGCTGGACCCCGCCGATTGCCGGCAGCTTCTTCGAGAAATCACTCACCGCGACGACGCAGCCGGAGAACTGGAACCGGTGTTAGCCCGGATCAGCGCCTGGAAAAACGAACTCCTGACCCCTGAACAGGCGCTGGCAGAAGCTGCCGACACCGAGGCACAACATGCGGCCTCCGTGTACGGGCGTTATGAACAGGCCCTTCATGCTTACAACGCAGTGGATTTCGACGACCTGATCAAACGTCCCGTGGACACCCTGACGCGCGACCGCGAGCTGCGCGAGCGTACACAGAACCGCATCCGCCATCTGCTGGTCGACGAATACCAGGATACAAACGGCGCGCAATACCGCCTGGTGCAGTTGCTGGTCGGGGTGAACCCCGGCCTGACGGTCGTCGGCGACGACGATCAGTCGATCTATGCCTGGCGCGGCGCCCGCCCGGAGAACCTCGCACGCCTGCGTGATGATATTCCACGCCTCGAGATCATCAAACTGGAGCAGAACTACCGTTCGACCAACCGTATTCTCAACGTGGCCAACCAACTGATTGGCAACAACCCGCACCTGTTCGAGAAACGCCTCTGGAGCAGCCTGGGCGAAGGCGATCCTGTCCGCGTGATCGCGTGCGCGGATGCCGAAGCCGAAACCGCGCGGGTCGTCTCCGAGATCATGCGCGTGCGCTTTCGGTTGCGCGCGCGGTGGTCGGATTTCGCCATCCTGTACCGGAGCAATCACCAATCACGGCTGTTCGAAAAGCTGCTGCGCGAGCAGAGCATCCCGTACCGGATCAGCGGCGGTCAGTCGTTCTTCGAACGCTCCGAGATCCGCGATCTGGCCGCCTACCTGCGGCTTCTGGTCAATCCGGACGACAACCCTGCGTTCCTGCGCATCGTCAACGTCCCGCGCCGCGAGATCGGACCATCGACGCTGGAAAAACTCGGACGCTACGCCCAGACCCGAGGCTGTTCGCTGCTTCGGGCAGCCGCTGGCCTGGGACTCGGTGAACACATGGATGCGCGCGGCCACGCGCGCATGTCACGGTTCGCCGACTGGGTCGATGAAACGCGCGCCCGCGCTCCGGACATGAAACCCGAGGCGCTACTCGCGCGGCTGGTGGAAGACATCGATTATGAGTCCTGGGTGCTCGACAATAGCCCCAACCCGCGGGCAGGTGCTCGCCGCACGGATAGCGTGCGCGAGTTCATCGACTGGGTCGGTCGGGTCGCGAAACCGAATTCGGACGGTGACGGCGCCCTGAGCCTCGAGGAAGTCGTCGGACGTATCAGTCTGATGGACATTCTGGAACGTCAGCGCGACCGGAACGACGAAGACGCGGTGCAGTTGCTCACCCTGCACACGGCGAAGGGCCTGGAGTTTCCGCACGTGTTTCTGGTCGGGTTCGAGGAGGAATTGCTGCCGCACCGGGTCAGCCTGGAGGAAGACAACATCGAGGAGGAAAGACGCCTGGCCTATGTCGGCCTGACCCGCGCCCAGCAGACACTGACGCTCACGCACGCCGGCCGACGCGGCCGGTTCGGCGAGGCCGCCGAGTGCCTGCCCTCGCGGTTTCTGGACGAACTGCCCGCCGAACATCTGGAATGGCCGGATGCAAAGCCACCGGATCCGGAGACACAGCGGTTGACCGCGAAGGCGCATTTGGCAGGCCTGAAGGCCATGCTTCGAAGCGGCACCTGATGCCCGGTCACAGCAGTTTCAAACCCACCCGCACGATCCGCGCGGCCTCCATCTCGCGCACGACCAGACGCACCCGGTCGAGATCGACGGCGTCACCGACGACCGGCTCGGCCTGGAGCCGGTCGCGCATGAACTCCTCCAGCGTAAGCCCGCGTTGCTCCGCAGGCACCATCGCCCCGTAGGCCACCGCGACCGCCCCGAGTTGCGCATTGCCATTGAGGACGAACTCCCCGAACACACTGCGCTCGGTCAAACGCTCGGGAACCTCCGCAGCCAGGAACAGCCGGTCCAGGTCCGGAAGGTCCACCGGTGCCACCATGATGTAGAGATGGTCACCGGCGCGCAGATCCAGGACTTCCAGCGTTTCCAGCAACCGGCCATCGCGCAGGTGCGCAACAAGCCGAGCGCTGGTCGGCAACCGAAAGCTCGACCATGCCTCGCGGACCACGGGCGTGCTCTCGGCCAACCGATAACCGACCAACTCCATCTCCTGCTGACCCGGGATATCCAGCTCGGTACGCTGCACCCGGGTTGGGCTGGGTGGCAGTTCGAGCCGTAGCAGCCGGGCAAGTGGTGCGATGGTCCACCCCTGTACCAATAGCGAGATCAGCACGACGAAAAAGACCAGGTGGAAGAAATAGTTGGACAGCTCCAGACCGGCCAGCAACGGAAACAGTGCAAGAATGATCGGGACGGCTCCGCGCAGACCGACCCAGGCGATGAACAGTTGTTCACGCCACGGAAACCGGAACGGGAACAGGCAGACAGCAACGGCCAGCGGTCGCGCGATCAGGATCAGGACCGCTGCGAGCAGCCCCGCGTCAAGGGCTACCGGTGGTAGTTCCGATGGAGCCACGATCACCCCGAGCATCAGGAACATGCCGATCTGAGCCAGTGAGGCGATCCCATCGTGAAACCGCTTGATGTTCTGACCTGCTTCAAGCGGCCTGTTGCCCATCACCAACCCGGCAAGGTATACCGCAAGAAAACCGCTGCCGCCCAGGAGACCCGCCAGTCCGAAGATCGTCAGGGCACCGGCCATCGCCGCCAGCGGGTAGAAACCGGCGGACATCGGCAGACGGTTGATCACCGCGAGGAGCGCGAGCCCGCCGAGCAGACCGCTGACCGCACCCAGCCCGATCTGCTGTGCGAATTCGAGCAGCACGATCAGGCCAAACGCCGCATCCGGCGACAGGATCAGTTCGATCAGAACGATGGTCAGGAAGATCGCCATCGGGTCGTTACTGCCGGATTCGATCTCCAGCGTCGCACCGACCCGGCTTTTCAGCTCCAGGCCCCGGGAGTGCAGCAGGGAAAAGACAGCTGCGGCGTCGGTGGATCCGACGATCGCACCGAGCAACAGGGACTCCAGCCAGGACAGCTGCAGCCACCAGTAGGCGAACAGCCCGGTGAGACCGGAAGTCAGTACAACCCCGACAGTGGCCAGCCCCAATGCCGGTTTCAGAGCGATGCGGAAATTTCTTACCGGGGTTCGGAGGCCCCCGTCGAAAAGGATCACCGCCAGTGCCGCCGAGCCAATCAAATGCGCCAGTGGGATGTTCTCGAACACCAGCCCGCCCGGACCCTCGGGACCAAGCAGCATACCGATGCCCAGAAACACCAGCAGCAACGGCACCCCGAGCCGTGAGGTGACCACGCTGGACAGAATGCTGCCCAGAATCACCAGCGCGCCGAAGAAAATGACCTGATTCGCCCAATCCATGGCACTCATGGTATCCGATACAAGCAGTCGGTAACGTCGACTGATGCTTTTCCACGGTCGCTCCGCAATCCGTTAAAGTAGGCTGACGCAATTCGCCGCTTGCCCACCCGAATACAGACAACAAGGAGCCTTCAGTGAAAGGCATGACGCGCACCTTTCTGACCGGCCTCGCGGCCATACTGCCCATCGCGATCACGCTCGCCCTGCTATGGTGGCTGGGAGCGACGGCGGAGAGTCTGCTCGGGGGGTTGTTGCAGGCGGTACTTCCGGACGTCCTTTATTTTCCCGGTCTCGGCCTGATCATCGGTCTGGGCCTGATCTTCGCGATCGGCGTGCTCCTTCGCGCCTATGTCGTACAGGGGCTGTTCGCGTGGCTGGAAACAGGGATGCAGCGCATTCCCGTGGTCAAGACCATTTACGGTGTCGTCCGCGACGTGATGAATGTCGTATCCGGCGATCTCGAGAAGCAATTCGGCGAGGCCGTGCTGGTCACGCTCCCGGGCACCGATTACCGGCTGATCGGCTTCGTGACCCGCGAGGACTTCAAGGGCCTGCCGAAGAATCTGGGAACCGAGGGAACGGTGGCGGTCTATTTACCCATGAGCTATCAGATTGGCGGCTATACACTGATGCTGCCCAGGGAACACATCGAGGCACTGGATCTGTCTCTCGAGGATGCCATGCGCTATACACTTACAGCAGGCGTTTCCGCCCGGAAGAAAGGCGGGCGGGCGACCGACGCCGACACACCGTTGGAATGAGCACGCGTGCACTGCTGTCGACAGGTGTGATCGACCCGGCGGAGCAGGTGGCGGAGATGGACATGCGCAAGGAGGGTGATCGGTCACACTCGGCAAGTGTTACCGCCGGTACCAGCAGCCGGCAATGGCGCGGGCTGGCCGATCTGACACCAGAACTGCGCGGAGAGATGGCGCGCATCCTCACGCCGATGATCACCGAACATCTCGAGCGTTGCCTCGAGGATGTGCTCGCCGAGTGGATGCGCGGCCATTCGGGGGGCAATCGGAAAATCGATCCGAAAGACTGGGCAGAGCGATTGAACACCCACCGCCTCACCATCGCCCGGGAATTCACCCAGGCCATGGCTCGTGATTTTGCCACCGCACGGTACCCGCCGGAGTACGATTTTTCGGGTATCGCTTTCGCGCATGGCGACTCCGAACTCACGTTCCTCAACGACTATCAGTCCTCGCGGCGGTCGCTGCGGCATCAACTCGAAGCGAGGCTGCGCAGCCACCGCTACCTGCACTTCATCATGACGCGAGCCGCGCTTGACGATCATCGGTTCGAGCACCCGAACTGGGCTCCCTGGTCACCCCTGCACTGGTTCGAGCGGCTGATCGAGGCAGCGGAGCGGCACTTCGGACGGTCGCCGCAAAGCCTGGCTCTGGCCAGTGCCTACGTGAAACATCTGACCAGCAACGAGGGCGCTCTGCTGACCACCGTTGTCGAGACCATCGATGGCCTCGGCCTGGTGAAGGATGCGACCCGGTTTGGCGAGGTCGAAACCGTTTCCGACCACCGAGCCTCCTGGGAAAGCATTGTCCGTTCTCAGCCCGCGCTGCATCAGACCGGCACCAGTCCGGCCCACCCCCATCTGTCCGAGGCGCCCGCAACGCATGAGACCGATATCGAGCTGCCGGACGAAGACGCCAACGTCGCGCAGTGGGCGCGGTGGGCGTCGGGCATGGCCGGGTTGTTTCACGCGGATGCTGCCAACCGGGTCGATGGTCATGCTCAGGGGTCGGAGGACGCCTCGCGACCTGCGGCCATGGACACGACCCAGCCGCCAGCGGGTCTTCCGCGAACGGCGCTGAAACCGCCGGTCCAGCAACTGTTCACTGAAATCATCGAGCGCATCACTCACGAGGCCCGCTTCGATACCAGGGTGTACGCAATTGCCATCAGGCTTCCGGACGCACTGGCGCGGGCGGTCATTCGAGACCTCACCTTCTTCCGGGATCCTTCTCATCCCTTGAGGATCTGGTTGGGCGACCTGCTCAATACGGGTCTGCGGATTACCCCAGCCTCCGATTCGACAAAGGGAGCGGTCAGTCACCTTCTGGAATGCATGGATCTGTTCACGACCCGACTGGAACGGGATGGTGACACCCTGGACCGTGAAGGCAGCCAGAATCTCTTGCGGGATTGGCGTGCGGCGACCAGCGAGCGGCTCGCCCAATGGCATGAGCAACAGGGCGAAGCCATTGCCTCCGCGTTTCGACGCATTGAACACTCGGCAGCTGCCTGGCGCGCGCTGACACTGTCCGTGATCCGGACCGGTGCCAGCCTGCCGACCGAATCGGCTCAACTCATTGCGGATGCCTGGAGAGAATTGAAGATCCTGGATCGCGAGGACGGAGCCGAACTGCATGAAAACATCAAGTCGGTCGTACAGGCCATCTGTCTGCGTGCCATGCCCGCGACGGTGAACCCGATGGTGCACCAGTTCATGCGCAGCGGATTGGAGCGGGGCCTTTCGCAGGAACGCCTGCAAGCGATTGTCACCCGTCTCGGTCGAGCTCATGTCCACACCATGCACGCACCGCCGGATGCCCCGCGATTCGATGCTCACGACCACCTGCGCAAGCAAAGGTCCATGCGTTTCGAAGACGACGCGCCCGACCTGCATCAGGACCTGGATGATGATTTCGTCTTCCCGGCGGCGCAAATGCGGGTCGGCGACTGGTTCGAATTCTCGGAAACGACCGTAGCAAATCCCGTCCGGATGCAACTTGTATGGCGCGGCACAACGACCCGATGCTTCCTGTTCCTCGATCTGGACGGAACCTCTCACCGGAGCCACAGCCTTCGAGGTGTTGCTGAAGAATTGCGTACAGATCGGATGCGGCCATTGCCACAGGACAACCCGCTGGACGCAATCCTGGTTCCTCTCGAGAAACAGAATCCGCCCGCGCACTGAAATCAGCCCCTTGTGCGGCCAGGCAAATCGACAACATCCATTGGTCTGGCTCCGGGCACCGTTTCTCCGCGAACACCCGTCCCGGTACGGGCCGGGGCCGGTCGGCTGATCAGCACGAACCCTCCGTAGGGGATCTCCGCACGGGCAAGACGCGTTCCTCCGGATTCCCGCCCCCGCAGGCGAAGACCCTGACGGTTCCGGAACGGCCCTCGCGATTTCCCCTGCCCGCGAAGGAGTCGCGCCAATCCAGTCCTCGTTGGATGCACATGGCCGATCAACTCCCCGCATATGGCGGTTTCTTGGTACACAGGGGCCACGATGGGATAATCTCCCGCCGACAGGATATGCGGCTGTCTACCAGAGACTACAGATGCTGCGTTCATTCATTTTCCTACTGCTGAGCCTGATGATGACGACCGCGAATGCAAAAGCACTCCAGATCAACGTACTGCAACCAGGCCACGGAGCCGAAGCGGTAACGGGTTCGGAGGTTCTGGTGCATTACACGGGATGGCTGATGGACGGCACCCAGTTCGACTCCAGTCGTGATCGCGCCGAGCCCTTTTCTCTACCGCTGGGCGCCGGAAGAGTGATCCCCGGTTGGGAAAAAGGCCTTGAAGGGATGCGCGTGGGCGAAGTTCGGGAACTGATCATTGCGCCCGAACTCGGCTACGGAGCCCACGGTGCCGGGGGCGTGATTCCCCCCAACGCGACGTTGCGCTTCGAGGTGGAACTGCTCGATGTGAAGCCGCCGCTCTTCTCCGAGCTGGACAGCCAGGGTCTGGCGGAAATGATCGCGAAGGGCGTGAAGGTCGTCGACATCCGCCGCCCCGAGGAATGGCATCAGACCGGCGTCGTCGAAGGCAGTCACCTGCTCACCGCATTCGATCAGTTCGGACGCGTGGTCCCCGGCTTTCCGAGCGATTTCCAGGAACTGGCGGCGAAGGATGAACCCGTGATCCTGATCTGCCGCACGGGCAGCCGAACCGCCACGCTGGCCCGGGCACTTGCCGAGCAACTGGAGTACCAGAAGATCTACAACGTGACCGACGGCATTACCCGCTGGATCGCCGAGGGGCGAATGGTCAACCGGAACATCTCCGAGGGTGCCACCCAAGGCTGATTGCCCTGGCGCCGCCGCGCGCCGAGAGCGTCAGGCCTCAGCCCGAAAAGACGTTAGGGAGACGCTGATTAATTCGTCATCGCGAGGAGCGGAGCGACGCGGCGATCCATAAGGCATTGATTTCAAAGACGCCGTCTAGATTATTCGCTGCGCTCACCCTTCGGGCCAGCCTGCGGCTGTTCAATGCGCTTCGCGCATTAGTGCCGCGCTTCGCTCGCAATGACAAGTGCATTAATCAGCGCTTCCTTAGCGTAAAAGAAGCGGCGTAGGGTGCCGTGAGGCGCAGCCGAACCGCACCGAAACCACGCCGGTCCTGAACCCCAGGCTCCCAGGCATCCGACGGTGCAATTCGCGGCGCTCATTGGCACCCTACGCCTTCCCTTCGATGATCAGGGGCTGCTAGGCTACCGCGTCCGAATCTGGGAAACATCCCGAACCGCCCCGCGTGCCGCCGATGTCGTGAGCAAGGCGTAAGCTTTCAGCGCCTGGCTGACCACCCGCTCCCGTTCGACGGGCTGCCAGGCATGTTCGCCCTTTGCCTCCATGCGTCGACGCCGCTCCGCGAGTTCCTCGTCGGAAACCTTGATTTCGATCCGGCGGCCGGGAATGTCGATCTCGATGCGGTCGCCCTCCTCCACCAGGCCGATCGTTCCGCCCTCGGCGGCCTCGGGAGAAATGTGACCGATCGACAGTCCCGAAGTGCCGCCCGAGAAACGGCCGTCCGTGATCAGGGCGCAATCCTTGCCCAGGCCCTTGGATTTCAGATAGCTGGTCGGATAGAGCATTTCCTGCATCCCCGGACCACCCTTCGGACCCTCGTAGCGGATCACCACCACGTCACCGGGCCGAATCCGGTCGCCGAGAATCGCGTCGACGGCGGCATCCTGACTTTCGAAGATCCTCGCGGGACCATTGAATACGCGGATCAGGGAAGTGGGGACACTGGTCGTGTAACGCAGTTGCTCGGTCTCGACCATGCTCGCGTCGATGCCCGCGGTCTTCACGATGCAGCCTTCCGGAGCGATGTTGCCGTAGAGAACGGCGAGTCCGCCGTCCCGCGAATAGGCGTGTTCAACGTTGCGGATACAGCCGTTCTCGCGGTCGAGATCGAGATCCTCCCAGACTGCATCCTGGGAAAAGGCGACCTGGGTGGGGATGCCGCCCGGAGCCGCCAGATAGCGCGTACGCGCCTCGCCGGCCTCGGCACGAACCACGTCCCAACGGTCCAGGGCCGCCCCCATCGTGCTGCTGTGCACGGTGGGTACGTCCCGATGGATCAGCCCGCCCCGATCGAGTTCGCCGAGAATACCGATCACGCCGCCCGCCCGATGCACATCCTCCATGTGATACTTCTGCGTCGCCGGCGCAACCTTGCAGATATTCGGCACCTGCCGCGAGAGGCGGTCGATATCCGCCATGGTGAAATCCACACCCCCTTCCTGGGCTGCGGCGAGCAGATGCAGCACCGTGTTGGTCGAACCACCCATGGCAATATCGAGGCTCATCGCGTTCTCGAAGGCCTGGAAGCTGGCAATGGATCGCGGCAGCGCGGAGTCATCGTCCTGCTGGTAATAGCGACGCGCGAGATCGACGATCACCCGTCCGGCTTCAAGAAACAGGTCCCTGCGCCCCGCGTGGGTCGCCAGCAGAGAGCCGTTCCCCGGAAGCGACAGGCCCAGCGCCTCGGTCAGACAGTTCATTGAGTTGGCGGTGAACATTCCCGAACACGAACCACAGGTCGGACATGCCGACCGCTCAACCGACGCGACTTCGTCGTCCGTGGCGTCCGGATCCGCAGCCTGCACCATCGCATCGACCAGATCCAGATGCACGACCTTGCCCCGCAACTGCACCTTGCCCGCTTCCATCGGCCCGCCGGAAACGAAAACGGCTGGGATGTTCAGGCGCATCGCGGCCATCAGCATCCCGGGCGTGATCTTGTCGCAGTTGGAGATGCAGACCAGCGCGTCGGCACAGTGAGCGTTCGCCATGTATTCAACGCTGTCAGCGATGATCTCGCGCGAGGGCAGCGAATAGAGCATGCCGCCATGCCCCATCGCGATCCCGTCGTCGACTGCGATGGTGTTGAATTCCTTGGCCACGCCGCCGGCTGTTTCGATCTCTCGCGCCACCAGTTGCCCCAGATCCTTCAGATGCACGTGCCCGGGGACGAACTGGGTAAAGGAGTTGGCCACGGCAATGATCGGCTTGCCGAAATCGCCGTCCTTCATGCCGGTCGCACGCCACAGAGCGCGGGCACCGGCCATGTTGCGGCCATGGGTCGTCGTACGGGAACGATACTGGGGCATGAGTCAATACCTTGAACATTTGGCGTAATGTGAAATCATACCTTCACTTCCCCTTTCCTGGCGAAACCCTGGAGGATCCCATGCGCATCGAAGTGGAAAACATCAAGTGTGGCGGCTGCGCCGGCAGCATCCGCAAGGGGCTCCTGGCGTTGGAAGGAGTCGATTCCGTCGACGTGAACATCGAGACAGGGGCGGTCGAGGTTCAAGCCGACGACGGCCTGCGCCCCGACATCACGCGGAAACTTGCATCGATGGGCTACCCCGAAACCGGAAGCGTCCAGGGGCTGAAGTCCGCCGGCGCCAAGGCCAAGTCGTTTGTCAGTTGCGCCGTCGGACGCATGGACAAGTCATGACCCACGGTCTGGCAGCACTGGCCCGCTGGTACCACCGGGACCGTATGGCGTGCGGCGGGCATCGGCACCGCTGGCAGCCAGGGGTGGCAGTCTTCCTCCTGCTGTGGTTCGCGGTCTCCGGCGGCGCAGCCGGCGACGGGCTTGCGGTCGCGGAACTGAAAGTCGGTGATCGGACGCTCATGGTCGAGGTCGCGGCCACCCGCGAAGCCATGAGTCGCGGGTTGATGTTTCGGGATCACATGCCCGAGGACCACGGCATGCTGTTTGTCTGGCCCAGCGAACGAAGGGTGGCCATGTGGATGAAGAACACCCGAATCCCGCTCTCGGTCGCTTTCATCGATGATGATTTCAGGATCCTTAACATCGCCGACATGGAACCCCATTCGTTACAGCCACACTCATCCAGGGGCCCTGCGCGGTTTGCCCTTGAGGTCAATCAGGGATGGTTCGCCCGCAACGGGGTCGAGGTGGGATTACGCATCGCGGATCTGGCGCGCTTGATGGATGACCCCCCGGCCGCATCGGATTGACCCGCGTGGCGGGGATTTGCACTTGGGGAAACCAGCCGCTGAGCCGGATATTCTGCCCCCATTCGCCACCAGACCCCCGTTGAACCGGAACGCGACCTGAACATGCACCTGCTCCGAACCTTCCTGTTCATCCTGGCCCTGGCCCTGTCCCTGCCGTGGCTGACACCAGCAACGGCGCAGGCTCAGAACGACGAGCCTGCTCAGCCGGTAATCACAACCTCTGATCTGCTCGAACTTCGTGAATCGCTGCGCGAGGGGATCCTTCGGGTTGCGCCCATGATCGAAGCCGTGGACCCCGGTCCGGCGACAGACTGGCTGGAAGCGAGCCCCATGGAGCACCTGACCGCGCGACTCGAGGCTTCGGGCGAGGGAACACCATCACGAAGCTTGTGGCAGGCCGCACTGGAACACGAGCAGGCAGGTGGTGAACGCATTCGCGGTGCTCTGGACCGTGCTGCTCTGGCCGCCAGCACCGAGGATCGACTGGTCGAGACGGAGCGCCGCATACAGGAAATCATCGACTCCCGACGCACTCTGGCCGCTATCGACGCCGACCGGAGTCTCACTCGCATCGAGCAGGATCTGGCCGCCGCAGGCCAGAGGCGCAGCCACATCTCGTTGGAAATCGATCAGAAACGCCAGACGCTCGAGCGCCTTGATGCACAAATGCGCACCCAGGAGGAAGACCTTGAACAAGTGCGTCAGGGACTTGCTGCGGAGCTGGACACCACGCCCTGGGGTCCACTCGAGGAGGCCACGCTTGTGGACGGCTTCGAGGCATGGGAACAGGCGCGGGAACGGCGTGCAGCCGCACGGATCATCGCCGCTCAACTGGACAGACAGACGCTGGGACCGCGCACGGAGACCCTGCGGCTGGAGATAGGGGCGCTGGAGGCGGAACGCCAATGGCTCGCACAGCGACTGCAACAGCTCGCCGCAGAAATGGAGGAGCGCGCGGGAGAGGAACTGCGGGCCCTGCGCGACGAAATCGGGCGCCTGACCGAACGCGACCCGGAGGCCGCGGTACGCTTCGCATCGGAGATTCAGACCCTGTATCAGCGGATCGAGCGCGTAGTGGAGACCCAGTCCCGCGTGCGCGAACTTCAGAGCCTGCGCGAGCGCCACGAGCAGCTTGAGCGTGAGCTGACCCAGACCCTTGCAAGCATCCGCGAGCGACAGGAAATCGGTGGCCTGACCGACGTCCTCGGTGGTCTGTTGATGGAGGAGGAGAGACGCCTGCGGCGCCTGGGCGACCTCAGTTTGGTGCTGCGCAACATCGAACGGGAACTGGCTCAGTCCAGACTGCGCGACATCACCCTTCGCGACGAGTTGCGTGCCCTGCCGCCACCACCGCCCGAAATGGTCGACGACATGGCGCAAAGCGAACTGCGCCGGCTGCAGCGCGAGGTGATCGAGAGCCAGCTGCGCGCTGACGAGCAGCTGACCGAACAGCTCCAGCTTGCCGAAAGCCGATTGCGCGCGGTGGTTCAGCAGGTCGATGAACTGTCGCGGATCCTGCGCGAGGCCCTGTTGTGGTGGCCCAGCCATTCGCAAGTGGGGATCGAATGGTCGCAGCGGGTTCCGGCCGCGGTGATGGCGCTTCTGGATCCAGCATCGTGGCAAGAGTTCTCCGGCGCGTTGCACGCTGTGACCATCGGCGGACCCGCCGGCGCGCTGGCCACTCTTCTCGTCGCTGGCCTTCTGATGATGTGGGGGCGTCGCGTACGAAGCCATTTGGCCCGGCTCGCGGAAATGACGACCCATCGCTTCACCGATCGTATCGGCCTGACCTTTCAGGCGATCGGATGGAGCCTCCTGCGCGTCCTGCCGATACCTGTGCTCCTGGTCTCGACGGGTTTTCGGATCGAGCAGATCCCGGATATCGGCCCGGGCGTGGAGATCCTGGCCCTGGTCCTTTTCAGTGCCGCGCTCTGGTGGGTGGTCGGTCACCTGTTCCTGCTATTCACCAGCAAGAACGGTGTCGGCATGGCGCATCTCGACTGGAACCCGCTCGTCGTCCAGCGCCTGCGCAGACATCTCGCCTGGTACCTTCCCGCGCAGTTACTGCTCATCGTCTTCCTTGCGCTCACTTTCGGACATCCCAGTGAACTCGTGGCCGATGTGTTCGGCCGCGCTGGACTGCTCGCCGCCACGCTGTTCACAGGCGTTTTCGCCTGGCGCATGCTCGCGCCGCGCACCGCGGCACAGGCCAGCGAACGCCAGGAACGCCGACGACGCCTGGTCCGCATCGCGCTCACCCTCCTTACCCTGGTGCTGGTCGGCCTTGTCCTGTCCGGCTACCTGCTCACGGTCGGGACACTGCTCGGCCGGATCATCAACACCGTGATCGTGGTCGCAGGGGTGTGGCTGGGCTTCAGCCTCGCGGAGCGGGCACTGGTGCTGAGCGAGACCCGACTGATGATTCGCAGAATGCGCGAGCAGCGGGCAAAAAACGCAGCGGTACTGGCTGGAAGCGCGGCCGGCGAAGGCGCTGTACTCGACATCCCGGAACCCCACCTCAGCGTGGAGAACATCAATCAGCAGACCATGATTCTGCTTCGGGTCACCGCCGGCGCTGCGCTGGCCCTCGGCATCCTATGGGTCTGGGCCGACATTCTCCCGGCACTGACCTGGCTCGATGGCGTGACCCTGTGGTCGCGCACCATTGTCGTCGGCGAAACCGAGTTCCTGAGCCGCGTGAGCCTTCAGGATTTTCTGCTGGCGGTCTTCCTGGGGATGCTGTTCACCCTGGCAGCGAGGAATCTGCCCGGGTTGATGGAAATCGTGCTCTCTCGCAGCACTCTGATGGACGCCGCCGGTCGCTACACGGTTACCACGCTACTGCGCTACGTTCTCGCGGTGGTCGCGGTGATCAGCGTGTTTTCGCTGCTCGGACTGCGCTGGAGTGAACTGCAGTGGATGGTCGCCGCGCTGACCCTGGGCCTCGGCTTCGGTTTGCAGGAAGTCGTGGCCAACTTCGTGTCTGGCCTCATCATGCTCTTCGAACGTCCGGTGCGTGTCGGCGATACCATCACCATCGGCGAATTCAGTGGTACGGTGGCACGCATTCGCACCCGCGCGACGACGATCGTGGACTGGGACAACCGCGAGATCGTCATACCGAACAAGAGTTTCATCACCGAACGATTGATCAACTGGACTCTGTCCGACACCATGACCCGGGTCGTGATCCCGGTCGGTGTCAGCTACGACGCCGATGTCGATGAGGTCATTCGGACGTTGCAGACGATCGCCGAGGCCAGCCCGCTGGTTTTGAAAGAACCACCGCCCAATGTACTGTTCCTGAAATTCGGCGACAGTGCGCTGAACTTCGAGCTGCGGACCTACGTCAACCAGATGAAGGATCGCCTGGTCACCATCAGCGACCTGCATCAGACCATCATCAAGGAATTCCGCAGCAAGGGAATCGAGATCGCCTACCCTCAGATGGACCTTCACATCCGTGACGTTGCGGCTGGCGGCGACCCGGTTGCATCATCGGCGCCGCCGCAGGCACCGGCATCCACGGACCCGCGCCCGGCCGACTGAAGGAACTCTCCTCCTCTGGCGATCAGGCTGCTCCCGGCCGTTGGTATCGCAGGTAATGAGGCAGCGCGCTTCGGCGGTGCCCTGCGAGCCCGTGGTGCGCGAGTTCAGTCCCCGAAAAGACGGTCTGCCACAGCAGGCCCGCCCGCGGACACATCGGGTACCCGAACCCGGCGCCCAAGGTAGTCCGCATGCTGCTGGAAAAGATCCATGAATCGCCGCTGAAAACGGCGAACATATTTATCCTTGGCGTAAGCGATCTTGGTGACTTCCCAGGGAAAAAGGTGGCTGAGATCACGCGCCTCGAGATCGCTGTCATGTTCGGGCTGAAACGCCAGGTCCGCGATCACCCCGATTCCCATACCCTCGCGGACGTAGGTCTTGATGATATCGGTATCGACTGCGCTGAGCACCACCTTGGGGCGTAACCCCACCTTCGCGAAACTGCTGCTGAGCGTCCGCCGACCAGTGAATCCGAAAACATAGGTGATCATCGGATATTCGCACAGGACCCCAAGCGAAATCGGTTGGCGTGACAGCACCGGGTGGCCCCGCAGTGCGATCAGGCAGCGATTCCACCGATAGGAAGGTAGCGATACCAGGGAGGAATGGTCACCAATGGCCTCCGTACAGATCGCCAGATCAACCTGATCCGCCAACGTCATGTCCACCAGTTGCGCGGGCGTTCCCTGCAGGATCTGCACCTCGACCTCGGGGTAGGCGTCGCTGAAACGATGAAGAACCGCCGGAAGTACGTACCGCGCCTGCGTGTGCGTGGTACCGATGCGCAGTGTGCCCCGTCCCTCCTCGACATAATCCCGGCCGATCGCAACGATATCGGCCACCTCGGCGAGCATGCCGCGTGCGTGTTCCAGCACCTTGCCGCCCGCTTCGGTCAGTCCGACCAGCCTCTTGCCGTTGCGCCGGAACAACGGTGTTCCTAGCTCGCTTTCCAACGACCGCAAATGTTGTGATACGGCCGGCTGGACCAGATGCAGCGCCTGAGCGGCGCGGCTGACACTGAACCCATGGTCCACGAGTGCAATCAGCGACCGTATTTGCCGGAGCTCCATATCATTTTCCGTTATGTTTAATGCATATGTATTATTTTACTTGATACAGGAAGCGGTTGATACTTCGGACAGGTGCCAGCAAACGCGCATGCGCGACGGCATTCCAAATTGACACAGGAGATTCCCGATGTTTCACACCGCGCCACACACCGTACCGAAGCCGCCTGGCAGCCTTTTCACCGAGCATCGTGCCGTCTTCGATGAGGACGGATTCCTGCTCAACCTCGAGCAGTGGAATGAAGCGCTGGCTCAACGCATCGCCCAGCGCGAAGGTATCAGCCCTCTGTACGAACCGCACTGGCGGTTGATCCATCACATCAGGGAGCGCTTCGTCGCGCTTGGCGGATTTCCCAGCCTGCGCCGCGTTTGCCGTGCCACCGGCCTGTCCCGAAGCGAAGTCCATGAGCTCTTCGGCGGCTGCCTGCCCGTTTGGCGGATCGCGGGTCTGCCAAACCCCGGCGAAGAAGCCAAGACCTATTTGTAGCAATCGGTCGCCCGAAGCTCGGCACCAGCACCCGGCCGGATTCAGGCGGCCAGGAGCCTGTCGGACTCAGGCTGCGTCTACTGCACCGGTGGGGCAGCGAGGACTTCGGTGGTCTCCGACGGCGGCGAACGAGTGGTTGCGGCCTGATTGCGGCGGGCCGTATCCAGGCGCCGCACGAAGTCCTCCATCAGGCTACGGTAAAGCCCTTCACCGATCACCTTGTCCTCGACACCGGCATCCAGATTCGGGTTGTCGTTGACCTCGATGACCATGACCCCGCGTTCGGTCATCTTAAGATCCACCCCGTACAGGCCATCGCCGATCAGATTCGCCGCTTTCACCGCTGTACGAACCACGGCAGCCGGCGCCTCGGTAACACCCAGTGTCCGGAACCCACCATGTCGGGGACCACCCTTGGCCTCGTGGTTCACGATCTGCCAGTGTTTGCGCGACATCATGTACTGAGAGGCATAAAGCGGTTTCTTGTTCAGTACGCCGATACGCCAGTCGAATTCGGTGTAGACGAACTCCTGGGCAAGGATCAGATCGCTTTCCTTCAGCAGTTTTTTCGCGATCGACTCGAGTTCCGACCGGGTACTCGCCTTGAACACACCGCGCGAGAAACTGCCGTCCGGAATCTTGAGCACTACCGGGTAGCCAATCAGCTCCTCGGCACGCAGGACCGTGTCGCGATTCAGGATCACGGTCTTCGGTGTCGGTACTTTCTGGGCAGCGAGCCGCTCGGCCAGATAAACCTTGTTGGTACACCGCAGAATCGAGTTGGGGTCATCGATGACCACCATCCCTTCGCCTTCCGCCTTGCGCGCAAAGCGGTAGGTGTAATGATCGATCCGGGTCGTCTCCCGGATGAACAATGCGTCGAACTCGGCCAGCCGGCCGAAGTCCCGGGCCTGAATCAGCTCCACGTCGACCCCGAGCGCGCGACCGGCACGAACGAAACGGTTGAGTGCAGCTGGGCTGGAGGGCGCCAGTTGCTCCGCGGGATTGTGCAGGATCGCGAGATCGTAACGGTGACTCTTCGCCCCTCGTGGGCGGCGCCAGGGCTTCTTCAGATAACCTTCCAGCGCGTTGAAGAAGTCCGGCTCCTGCTCTTCCGGCAGGGCGTTCAGCGTGAAGGGTTTCAGTGCCTGGATCTGCCACTGCCCCTGCAACCGGAACTCGACCTTGAACATCGGAGCCGGAAACAGGCTGAACAGTTGAGCGGCAATCTCCTGCATCTCCTTCGGCGCACATTGACCGAAAAACACCGTGAGTTCGAGCACGACGGGTTGCAGGCCAGCCCGGCTGCGGCCGAGAACGCGGGCCACCTTGCGGTCGATGTCTTCGGTATCCAGACTGTAGATCGCCTTGCGTGAAAGATCCTGCAGGGTTCGCACGCTGGGAATCACCCGATGCCCGCGGGCCTCCGCAAGCAGCGAACCGTAATAACCCTCGGAGAGATAACGCTGACTTCGGCAGAGATTGATCACCCGCAGATTGGTCGGGTAGTCCTCGGCCGGTCCTTTGAGGTAGTCGTCGATGGTCGCGACCGGCAACGCGGGAAAGTGGGCCTTCCAGTCCGACTTGCGCTCGACCAGAAGCAGATGTTCAGACATGAGGATCATCTCCCGGCTCGGCGCGCGGCCCCACGATCACGGCTGCCTGCAGCCCGGCACGCCCATAGCGCGCCATGCGCTCGAAATCCCGGCGCAGAATGGGCATGTTCACGGAATCCAGCGCACGCTCCCCCTCGTCGACATCGACCAGGGGGTCGTGCACATAAACGAAGCGGTCGTCGAAACCGGTCACCGTCACCCAGTGCGGAAAACGCTCCGAGTAGATGCGTACGCTGCTGATCAGCACCACGGGAACACAGCCGGCATTGAATCGCGCCTCCAACCCGGCGACATTCACTGGCCCGTGCACGATAGGAACCCCCCGCTGCTCCAGATCTTCCACCATGTCCTCCTGTACCAGGCGCATCACGCGCTTCTTGTCCTCGCTGCGTACCGAATCAAAAAAGGCGACCCCGCTGTCCCGCACCAGCAGTTCCACGTCATGGCCGCGACACGCAGCCGCCAGCGCCAGCCCATAGGGGCCACAGCCGCCGTGGCCCGAGGTCATGAAGATGGTGGTCGCCTCGCGCCACAGGCGGAGTTCGAGGCGGCGATCGAGTTTCAATGCCGGGTCGAGTGCGCGCATCGCCATCATCAACGCTGCGGGGCCACAGGTAAAATCGAGCGTCTGGGCATAATACGGCGCCCGCACCAGAGCCGGATCGGGTCCGGGTGCCAGCGACTTCTGCAGCCGCAGCGCACCCATGTGGTCCTCGTAGTAGTCGTCGATGGTGCCGAATTCCCGATACCCCAAGCCATGAAACAGCGCCAGGCTCGCGGTGTTGTCCCGGCGCACTTCAAGGCGCAGATCGGCACAGCCGCTGGCAAAGGCCTCTTCCTCGGCAGCTCGAACAAGCTGCCGCCCGAGGCCCAGACCCCTGGCCGCCCCACTCACCGCAATCGAATACAGCCGCGCCAGCGATGTACCTCGGCTGAACAGCACCATTACGTAACCCAGCAGCCCCTGGCTCGACGGATCGGGGGCCACCAAGGTTCGGGCATGACCGCGGGTCAGCAGGTAGCGAAACTGGCGGCGTGAAATCCTGTCGCCATGAAAAGACGCCTGCTCGAGTGCCACCAGCGCGTCGACATCCTCGATACCCGCCGCGCGGATACCCGGGGCCGAAGGTTTCGGCTGAACAGGCGGGCAAGCGCCCTCGCCGGATCCCGGGGGTGCTCGCCTGGTGGATGGGTCCCGTTTTGTCAACGTGGCGACTCATGGCGGACGACGTGCCGCAAAACACTATTCTAACGCATCGCCGGTCACTCCTCTTGCGATGCGATCGATGGCATTGTCACGAGCGCGCGAACCAGTTGCCATCGTCGCTGCCGGCATCACTGCGGCGGGAGTTCCGCTCGGGCAGTTCCGAGCCGCGCGCCATCAGACGAACGATGAAGACCACGACCACAAGGGCCGACACAATACCCAGAAACGTGAAACTGTCGTAATACATGCTCTTTTCTCCTGAAACTGATTGGCAAGACCAATGCCGTTCGGGTTGCCGTTTGCCCGGACCATCCGGGCACCGCGGTTCAGCGAACGGTCGACCGCTGACAAAGCCGATCGGTACACGTTTGACGATACGGGACACCTGTTGCGAGCCAATTTCCTGATACCCTGAATTTGTAACAGTGTGTGTCAGCATCCGGACCCCGACGCAGGCAGGAAATGTGCATGGAGACGACGCCCTCCGCCCGTATCCTCGTGGTTGACGACGACCCGGGGCTGCGCGAGTTGCTTGGCCGTTACCTGACGGAGCAGGGCTACGAAGTCGTGGCGGTCGGGGACGGCATTGCGATGGACAGAGCGATGTCCGATGCCGCATTCGACCTGTTGATCCTGGACCTGATGCTGCCCGGCGAGGATGGCCTCTCGCTTCTGCGCCGGGTGCTACAGAAGTACGCGCTACCGGTGATCATGGTGTCCGCACGCGGCGAGGACATCGATCGCATCGTCGGGCTCGAAGTCGGCGCCGACGACTACATTGCCAAGCCATTCAATCCCAGGGAACTGCTCGCGCGCGTGCGAGCCGTACTGCGGCGGCGCGCCTCGACTGCGGAGGAAGAGTCGCTGCCGCACGACGTGCATCGCTTCGGCCCCTACGAGATGCATCTAGCCTCGCAGCGCCTGCTGCGTGACGGCCAGGAAGTCCCGCTGACCACGGGCGAGTTCACGCTTTTGCGCGTCCTCGTCGAACACCCGCAACGCGTTCTGGAACGCAACACCCTGCTCGACCTGATCAAGGGCTATGAACATCAGCCCTACGATCGCAGTATCGACGTGCGCGTGGCACGCCTGCGGCGCAAGATCGAGGACGATGCCAGCAACCCCCGCTACATCCGCACCGTGTGGGGACGCGGGTATCTGTTCGCTCCCGACGGGAACGAGGTGCCGACATGATCGGTTTGCAAGCGCTGCTTCCGAGTTCCATTTTCGTGCGCACCACGGGCATCCTGCTGGTCGCGTTCCTGACGTTCGCAGTGATGATCCTCGGCACGGTGGCCCATTTCACGGTCATTCCCCTCGCACGAAGTGCGGGTGACGATCTCGCCGCGCTGATGCTGCTCTCGGCGCGCAGCTGGGCCGAGATTCCTCCCCCGGCACGCGGCGAATTCAATGATCGCCTGTACCGCAACCATGGGCTGCGCATCACGGAGCCGGGAGAGGCCATCCCCGCCGTGGACAAGCTGCCGTTACCCTACCTGGAATTCGTGCAGGAATCCCTGTCCCGCCGCGTCGGTTTCGACCTGCCGTTACGCCCGCAGCTGCGTGACGGTGAACAATGGTTCTGGGCAGACCTTTCGATCGGTGGCCAGAACCTGCGTATCGGGCTGGCTCTCGAGCGCGTTGCGACGCGCCACCTCGACGGCGTGCTGGCCGTAGGCCTGATCACAGCCCTGCTGGTGCTGGCAACGTCGATCGTGATGGCCGGCAGCACCACGCGCCGAATCCGCCGCCTGTCCGCGGCTGTCGCGCATGTCGCTCATGGCCAACAACCGAAGCCGCTGCCCGAAAAAGGGCCACGCGAAGTCAGAATGCTGGCGCGGAATTTCAATAACATGGCTCACGAGGTACGCGAACTGCTCGCCAACCGCACCACCCTGCTGGCCGGCGTTTCACATGACCTGCGCACGCCACTGACGCGCATGCGCCTGTCGTTGGAGATGCTCCGGGAGATCCACGATCCGCAACTGGTCGATGGGATTTGCAAGGACCTCGAGGTGATGGATCGCATCATCGGGCAGACACTTGCGCTGAGCCGCGACCTTGAGACGCGCGAAGAGAAAGCGATCGACCTCGTCGATCTCCTCGAACAGATCGTCGCCGACGCCGGACGCGGCGAAGCCGATATCCGCTGGGATGGAACGATGCCTGGCTGCATCCGACAGGTAAACCCTGTGGCCCTGCGGCGTATACTCTCCAATCTCGTGGAAAACGCGATCCGTTACGGGGGAACGCAGCCAGTCGATGTGACCCTCGATTGTGCGGCGGCAGTCGTGATCCGCGTGATGGATCGTGGACCGGGGATTCCCGAGGACCAGCGCGAGGCCGTGTTCAGGCCGTTCCACCGCCTCGACAGCTCGCGCAGCGCCCAGACCGGGGGCAGCGGATTGGGACTCGCGATCACCCGGCAATTGGCGAAGGCCAATGGCTGGTCCGTCACCCTGCATGCGCGCGTGGGCGGCGGCACCGAGGCTCGCGTGGTACTGTCGACCATCGATAACGCGGCCGTGCACGGTTGAAAAAGACTGACCTGCGGCGAATCCGGGCGGCACCGGGATGGTACGCGTCCTGAACCACATACGCCGGGACCATCAGCGCTGCGGGGGGGTACCCGCGTGCTGCATCGTCCCCCGTGCCCGACGGATCAATCGCGCAGGCTAGGAGCCTGTCGGACTTGGGCTGCTCCTACTGCGCCGGCGGTAACAGCGGTGCATTTTTCCCTGATTTCTCGTTGCATAGAACTACTATGCGCCTCGAAATCATGAAAAACTGCCCTCGCTCTCCCACCCGGCTCGCTACGGGCACCCAAGTCCGACAGGTTCCTAAAAACGGCAGGAAAGTGACACATGAATGCAGACCAGACACACGCCGGGCTCGACTGGTTCCGCGCCGCAGTACCCTATGTCGCGGCGCACCGCGACCGCACAATGGTGATCGCGATCGCCGGCGAGGCGGCCCGGTCCCCGGAATTTCCGATGCTGCTGCGCGACATTGCGCAACTGCGGGCGCTGGGCCCGCGCGTGGTTCTGGTGCATGGCGCCCGGCCACAGATCGAAGCAAGGCTTCGGGAACGGGGACTCACGCCGCGCTACGCGCAAGGACTGCGAATCACCGACGCGGATGCACTGGAGGCGGTATGCGACGCGGCGGGGAGGCTGCGCCTGCATATCGAGGGGCTGCTGTCCCGCAACCTCGGAAGCCCCAGCGTTGCTGGCACGCGGGTGCGAGTTGCCAGCGGAAACTTCGTCACTGCCCGTCCGCTCGGAGTACGTGACGGCGTTGATTTCCAGTTCACCGGGGAGGTGCGCCGTGTCGACATCCCGGCGATCGAGCGCCTGCTCGATGATGGGCAGATCGTGCTGCTCTCGCCGCTTGGTTACTCGCCCACCGGCGAAGTGTTCAATCTGTCCGGCGAGGACGTGGCCACTCAGGTCGCTCTGGCGCTCAGGGCAGACAAGCTGGTATTCCTGACCGAGGCTGGCCCACTGCGCGACCCCGAACATGAGACGCTCGGGCAGCTCACGGTACCAACAGCCGAGCGCCTGCTCGCGGGCAATCCGGACCTGCCCGAGGAACTCGCCGGGCATCTCCGCAGCGCCATCGAGGTCTGTTCGATTCGCGATCTGCGCGTCCACCTGGTGGACCGTCATATTGACGGCGGACTGCTGATCGAACTGTTTTCACGCCGCGGTATCGGGACCCTGGTGAGCCGGGAACCCGTGGAGCGGCTGCGGGCGGCAACGATGGACGATGTCGGCGGCATCTTCGACCTGATCCAGCCCCTGGAAACCGAAGGCATCCTGGTGCGGCGTTCCCGTGAACACCTGGAACTCGAGATCGATTGCTTTCAGGTGCTGGATGCGGACGGTCTGATCATCGGCACGGCAGCGCTGTATGCCTTCCCGGAAGCCGAGACGGCAGAAATCGCCTGTCTGGCGCTGCACCAGGAGTACCGCGGCGGTGGCCGCGGTGACCAGATTCTGGAGCACATGGAAGCTCTCGCGACGAAACGGGGGCACCGGCAGGTGTTCGTCCTCACGACCCGCACCGCGCAGTGGTTTCAGGAACGCGGTTACCAGCCGGGGAGCATCGATGATCTGCCGCCGGCGCGCCGCGCGCTATACAACCAGGCGCGCAACTCGCGCGTCTTCGTCAAGCAACTGGGGTAGCGCAGGAATACAGCCACGGAAGGCCACGGCAATCACGGAAAATGAAGCGTGTCAAATCCCTTGTCCGTGTCGATCCGTGCTTTCCGTGGCTCGCCTTTTCATCCTTCAGGGTGGCCGCTGGCCATGGCAGTTCGCGTGAAAGAACCCGCGTTGGGTGCCGTGAGGCGCAGCCGAAACGCACCGGATACGACACCGACCTTCCCCCCGGCTCCCGGGCCTCGAACGGTGCAATTCGCTGCGCTCATTGGCACCCTACGCCTCCCGTCCTCCGGTGGGTTGCATGCAGGACGCCAGGCCTCTGGCCCATCGACGACAGCGCGAACGCGCAGTTCACCGGTTACCGCCGGCCGGAACGCAAGCGATCGAGGCGCAATCTGGCGCGGTGATCGAACAGGCGGCGACTGGCGAACCAGACCGCCCCCAACGCACCGAATCCGGTGCCGGCGGCGATCAGGAACATGATCAGAATCTGGTACTTCACCGCCTCCACGGGTGGCACTCCGGCCAGAATCTGCCCGGTCATCATCCCGGGCAGGCTGACCACGCCGGCAGCCGCCATGGCGTTGATCGTCGGCATCAGGCCGCTCCGGGAGGCCTCGCGGCGCATCGTCTCGGTCGCGTTCACCCACGAATCCCCCAGTGCCAGCCGTCCCTCGATCACGCGCCGCTCACGCCATACGGTCTGCGTGAGGCGGTCGAGGCCCAGCGCGATTCCGGTCATCGTGTTGCCCAGCAGCATTCCAAGCAGCGGAATCGCGTATTGCGGTTCCCACCAGGGAGATGGGCCGACCATGGTGGTCAACGCGAGAACGGTTACTGCAAAGGACGAAACGAACATCGTCGCCGCGCCGATGCCATACCCCCATAAGCCCGCGAAGCGCCGCTCCTGCCGTGCCATTACTTCGTAACCGGCGACGGCGAGCATGACCAGTGCCATCAGCGCGACCCAGCCCAGCCGGGCATGGTCGAACAGCGCCTGCAGCACCAGACCAACCAGCAACAACTGCAGCACCGTGCGCAGCGACGCAATCAGCAGGCTGCGCCCAAGCCCCAGACGCGCCCACAATGTCAGCCCGGCAACCGCCAGAACCAGGAACGCCGCCAACGCGAGGTCGAGTGCACTCAGGCTGATGACGCTCATCGGCATGCTCCGTCGAAACGGCGCGCACCCGCCGGCCGGGACGCCGGCACCCCTTCCGCTACGCCGCGCTCCACCACGGCCCATTTCCGTGCACACCCGCCATCGCTGCGACCACATAGCACGATGTCCGGCAGCCGGCTTGCACTGATGGGACCAGCGACCCGATTCATTCGACGAGACTCCCCTCACGCATCTCCAGAATCCGCCCTCCCAGGCGGTTGCGTTGCAGGGTGTCGTGGCTGACCCACAAGGCCCCCGCGCCCTGCTCGGCCAGATAGCCACGAACCGCGCGCTCGATGCGACGGGTGTTTTCGAGATCCAGATTTGCGGTCGGCTCGTCCAGCAACAGGACGCGCGGCCGGTTCAGAAAGGCCCGCAACAATCCGAGCCGCTGCCGTTCGCCGCTGGACAGACGTTCGACCTCCCAGTCGAGTGATTCCTCAGGCAGCGAGAACAGCGCAAGCCAGGACAGCGCGCTCCGCCGATCGGACCCGGGCGGGAAATGCTCGGCGACCCGGAGACCCCACCAAGCGGTCTCTGCAGGCACGTAGGCAACCTGCCTGCGCCAGTCCGTGGGCGCAATGTGGTCACGCGCCTGACCTTCGAGCCGCACCATACCCTGGTTGGGGTCCAGGTCGGCCAGCGCCCGCAGCAGAAGGGATTTCCCGGAACCCGAAACCCCGGTGACCTGGACCAGCTCCCCGGCCTGGAGGCACAGGTCCACCGGCCCCAGCTGTGCGGTCCGTAGCGCCGAGGTTTCGAGCAAGCAATCCATGAACACCTGCACCGTGTGGCGCCGCCGCCATTGTCCCAAAGGCGCGATGGTAACCGAATCGGCTCATGGGAATGAAAGTGGAACAAGGAGCCCGTATCCCACGCGGCTCGCCGACGGTCGCGAGCTTTCCGCCTGATACGCGAGTCAAGGGCGAACCTTTCCACCGCGAGGGCTGGAGCCTGCACCCGAGGGAACCGGCCGTGCGTGGAGCAGAAACACCACCACGAGAACGAGGAGCAGGAACGGGATGACCATGGCGTTGATGACAACCCAGCCAAGCGTCACGAGCAGCGCGCCGGAGCCGAGTGCGGTCATGGTGACGGTGCCGAAAACGATGAAGTCGTTCAATGCCTGTGTCCGTGCCTTTTCTTCCGGGCGGTAAGCCGCGGTGAGCAGCGTGGTGCCACCGATGAACAGGAAGTTCCAGCCAACCCCCAGGAGGACGAGCGCGAGCCAGTAATGCACGACTCCATGGCCATGAAAATTCACTGCCACACAGGCCAGATTCAGCAGCACACCGACAACCAGAATCCGGTAAACGCCGTAACGCCGGATCAGGTCGCCGGTGAAAAACGAAGGCAGGAACATCGCCACCACATGCCACTGGATCACGAACGCCGCATCCTCGAAACTGTGGTGATGCGCTGTCATCGAGAGCGGTGTGGCCACCATCAGAAGGTTCATCACCCCATAGCCGACGGCCGCAGCCACTACGGCAATTGCGAACAGGGGCGACACAACGATTTCGTTAAGTGGCCGCCCGGCCGCACGCAGACTCGCGGGTGCCGGCTTGGGAATCCGAAGTGGCAGGATCGCGAACAGCCCGATGAGATAAAGGCCCGCGAGAATCAGATAGCTCGCCGCGAACTCAGGACCGGCCATATGGCGCGTCCAGGCCGCCAGATTCGGGCCGAGAAACGCCGCCATGATACCTCCGGCAAGAACGAACCCGATGGCCCTGGCGCGCAGGCCCTCGGACGCCACCTCCGCAGCTGCGAAACGGTAGAACTGGCCGGTGGCATTGAAGCTGCCAAGCAGCACGGAGGCGACGCAGAACAGCGGAAAGCTTCCCTGCATCACGGCGTATCCCGCCAGCAGCGTGCCTGCGAATCCGAGACTCACGCCGACGAGAAACCCCGCCCTGCGGCCGTAGCGCCCCATGAACAATGACGCAGGGATGGTCGACAGCGTCATCGCGAGGAACTGCAGACCGAGCGGGATCGTTGCAAGGCCGGGATCAGCCGCAAGGTTGCGTCCGACCAGTGCCGACGTGGAAATCATCAGCGAGGTTCCGGTCATCAGCATCGCCTGCGCCAGTGCCAGCAAGGCGACATCACGGTAGGAAATCGTTGCAACGGACATGGGCGCGGTCGCAGGTGGCGGCATGAGTGAGGACGGGCTCGAAAGTGGGGGAGGATACCCCGCCCAGACGGGAAACAGGAATGCCGTGCCCGATATTGTCACCAGGATTCGGCCAGCCACGGCCCGCGCGCATGGTTTCCGGCCACCTCTTGCCAACCGCGATGATCCCTCGAAGTATCGCTTTCGGTACCTGAGTTCAGGGCAACCCGTGGTCAGAATTGGTGCCTTATAACCAATACTTGCATCATGGTTTTTGGCGGCGCATGATCATGGGACAGGCAGACATTGCGGATCCGCGGTGACGCGTTAGCGGACCCCGGATCCGACTGCGATCGAGCAGCAGGGGTCGGCTTTATGTGGTCTGTACTTGCGGGGGGCCTTATGTGTGGCAATGCCAGTTTCGGGCAGGTGTCCTGTTTTCACCGGTTTCCTGCTCCGGTGTCGGCGGAAACAGCGAAGCACTCGCCACGACCGCGATCAGGAGCGCAGCACAGCACCCACCCCCTGCGCTCCGCTTGCCTCTGGGTCGGGCTGTTGCTGGTGTCGATTTCATTGGCCTGGCCGGTCGGCGGGTTTGCTCGAGAGGCCCCCGGCCCGGTGACGATCGGGTTGCAGGTGGTAGAGACTGGGCAACCGGTTCCGGGGGCCACGGTGCAGGTCGGGGCAAGGTTTGCCGTGACCGGTCCCGCCGGGGCCGTCACGTTTGATGGTCTGCCGTCAGGCTCCCATGCGTTGGCGGTTGCCACTCCGGGCTTCGAACGGGTCGAGCAGCCCATCCGAATCGTCGATGGTGCACGTCCGAAGATCACTCTGAATCTGGTTCCCGTCACGACGCTGCCGTTATCCGGAAGCGTCACCCTGAATGACCATGGTGCCCCCCTGCCCGGGACCCGTCTGACACTGGCCCCCGTTGACGTTCGGGCGGCCATCCAGGGTTCGTACCAATTCACCAGCGACATGAATGGGGAATTTGCGGTTCCGGAGGTACCCCCGGGCGTCTATCGCCTGACTGCCGAAGCCGTGGGCTGCGAACCCGCGGAGCTGAGTCTTCATGTCGAGGAGGGCATGGAACCCGTGGTGCTGCAACTGCGGGCCGAGACGCAGGCTGCAGCACTCTCGGTGCGTGTGCGCGACGCGACCCATGGCGGGGCGATCGCCGATGCCTGGATCACGCTGGCCGAAGCATGGCCGCGTGGCGTGATCGCCCGGGGAACGACGGGTCAGGACGGCGCATTGCTGCTGGAGGGACTGGCGACCGGCCTGCGCAACTGGGAGGCCCCGGACGCCCTGGCGGAATTCGAAGGTATCTGGTTCACCGATAGGGGAAACCTCGAGCTGCGCATGCACGGTAACGCCCTGTCCGGCCGCTTCATGCATGGATCCGGCATGCTGGAAGGCGAGGTATCCGCCGATGGCCGCTACGCCAGTGGACGGTGGTGGCGCCCCATTGCGGATCTGGAAAACGGACAGGAATCCGGCCGGTTCCGTTTCAATCTGGCCGATGACCGAGCCTCGTTCGATGGCGCCTGGGGGCGTGACGAGGAAGCCGATCCCCGAATTCGCTGGCGCGGAACCCGGGCTGCCGTCTCGAATGTCACGGTGGCATCCGAGACTGCGATGCTCGTGGTACTCGCACCGGGTTATGCACCGACCCTGGCACCGGTGCAGCTCGGGCCGGCCACCTCACTGTCCGTTTCGCTCGAGCCCGTGCGGCTTGATGCCGCCGACGGCGATCACACGGAGATGGCGAGTGCCAGGGAGTTGAAACCGGACATGCCCACGGCGCTGGTCCTCGACAGACCCGGGCGACAGCGGTGGTTCCGTTTCCGCCTGGAGCAGCCGGCACTCGTTCGGGCAATCGTGGGGCCTGACAATCCGATCCCGGTAAGCCTCGCTCTCCTTGATGCGCAGGGCGCGGTCCTGGGCGACACCTGGGCTTACGCCGCTCAGGAACCAACGATCGAACGCTGGCTGCCTTCGGGCCAGTATCTCGTGCGCGCGGGCGCACGCGGGAACGTGATGACTGAGCAGCCACTGTGGCTGCAGATATTCAACGTCCCGGTGTTCGATGCTCATGAGCCAAACAATTCCATCGAGCAGGCCCGGTTGCTGGTCCCCGGCAGGGAGCTGCGCGGTTACCTTGCCGCCGAGGGCGATGAGGACTGGTTCCGGATCGACGTCCGTCGCCCGGGACAGTTGCGCCTGCAACTCGCCCCCAGTGACCTGGCGCGTTCCCTGGCCCTTCACGACGCCGAAGGCAATGCCCTGCGTTCGACCTGGGTCTACCGACAGCAACTGCTGACTCTCGATGAATTTCTGGCTCCCGGGACGTATTTCGTTCAGGTCACGGCACATGGGCAAGCCGCCAGTCTCGACCCCTACACATTGCGCGCGCATTGGATCGGGGACGATGAGGTCACCGATACAGTGCAGACCCAGGGCCGGATCGATACACCCCGTACCCTGATGCCAGGCACTCTGGCTGGCAGCGAGATCTTCCCTGCGGGTGATCGTGATTACTACAGGATTCCGGTACCAGGGCGCGGTCGCGTGCACGTGCGATCGATTGCGGTCATCGCTCATGAAATCGAACTGCTGAGTTCTCGCCAAGAGCCCTGGAGTTCTACCTGGGCCTACGGCGGGCAACCGGCCACTCTCGCGCGCGATGCGGAAGGCGCCGAAACGTGGTTTCTCAGGGTGGGGGCACGCGGCAACGGTGCCAGTACCCAACCGAACGTCGTTTCCGTCTGGTTCGAGCCTGAAGACGAGCTCGGGGCAATGGCGGGGCACAGCAGCCCGGAGCGCGCGGCACCCCTGGATCTTCTGGCACCGGTACGCGGCTCGCTGTTCCCGGTCGGGGATCAGGATTGGTACGGCATCGAGGTCGATCATCCCGGCCTGCTGCGCCTGACCAATACAGCTTCCGTCGCGCATGAACTGCAGGTCCATGACCCCGACGGTCGGCGCCTTGCCAGCACCTGGAGCTACGCCGGCAAAGCCGCGAAGCTCGAGGTTGCCGTGCTGCCGGGTACGCACCTGGTCCACGTAAGTGCCCGCGGTTCCGGAGCACATTCCGGACAATACGAGCTCGCTGGTGAACTGGTGCGCGCGGAGCCGATGGAATCGGTGCCTCTAGCCCAGGATGCCGAGCGGACACTCCATCTGAACGAGGCGCAGGCTTGGAAACCGGATCAGCCGGGTGATGTCGACCGCTTTCTGTTCAATGTCACCCAACCGGGTGAATTTGTCGTGGCCGTCAAGGCGCCGGTGCCGGTAAACGTCCAGCTCAGCGATGCACAGACCGGCGCCAGCGTGTTCAGCACCTGGGGCTACGCAAACTCCCGAATCGTACAGCGGGTGAGTGCCGATGGCCCGACCCGATATCGACTCGAGCTGTCCGGACGGGGCAATGTCTGGACTCTGTCACCGGGCTATGTCCTGGTATCGGAACACGAACGTGAGCCGCCCCTCGGCCAGATGGTGGCTGCTGTGGATCCACTGGACCCGCTGCAGGTGACGTTCCGGTTCGAGCCCAGCGACGGTTATGCCGCACCTGTCGAAATCGGGATCGACGCGAACGGCAACGGGCACATCGATTTGCGGCTGTCCCCCGGCGATCAGGCCGACTGGCGTTACCCTGCTGAAGGTTTGTTCCGCGCCGAAGCACGATTTCACGGCGATGCCGGATTACCCACGCGCCTGCCGTTCTGGGTGCAGGCACAGGGCCCAAGGGAAAGAACCGGGGTCGTGGTTCTGGTGGATATGCCGTCCGAAGGCCAGGTACTGAACGATCGGAGTCCGGTTTCCGTCCGGGCGATCAGCTATGGTGGCGCACCCATCGCCCGTGTCGAGGCCGCACTGGATGACTGGCCGCTGCCGGCGGCGCATACGGCTCCGTACCGATTCGACCTGCCATGGTGGGAACTGACGGGAACCGAGCATCTTCTCCGGGTCACGGCCATGGACGCCAGCGGCGAGCAGGCGACGACCGAACGCCGATTCCGGGTTTCCCCGTATTTCGGCCTGCAGCCCGCTGACGGAGCCGTGGTCACCGGCAATCAGGTACGCGTGAGCTGGGAAGGCAACGCGTTCGTGGCTGGTGCGGTCCGTTACCGACCGCGGGGTAGCGATGCATGGCACGAGGTCCAGGGGGACCGCAGTCGTCGCCATGGCTTGCTGTTGCCGGACCTGGAACCCGGTGTGACCTACGAGTTTCAGCCGTTGGCTGGGGACGAGCCCGGGCCTCTGCGGACCGTAACGCGGGTCAATGGCCTGGCATTCGGGCGTACTGCCTACGGGCCGACGATTGCTCGCGATTACGATCAGCGTGTCCCGGTTTCGGTACGCAATCACGCCGACGAAACCATGAATGTGCGGCTCGTGGCCGGTAGCCCGCGCAGCGACGAACTGCTGATCGGGTTCGTCGAGGAGGGTGCTGCCGAGCGGCCGTTTGCGCTGGCTCCGGGCGAAGAACGGTATTTCACGCTGTCGCTGAATGCGCAGGACGCCAACCGCGAGCACTACCGATTCCCGGTGCGCATCGAGTCCGACTCGGGATATTCCGACGAAGCCGAGGTCCGTGTTTCGGTACGCCTGCCGAAAGTCGAACTGGCGTGGGAGGAACTCGGGCCCACCGACACCGGGCTGGGGTTGCGTTATCGGTTGACCAATCGCGGCGACGCCCTGACCGATCTGACAGTGCGTTCCGACAGTGCGGAGATTTTCGTCTCACCCAGTATCGAGCATGGCCTGCTGCCAGCCGGGCAAGCCATCCAGCTGACCGCCTATCCCCGCCTGCACGACGGTTTCCAGTCGGCCAGCGGGCAATTGCGGGCGACCGCGGTCGGGCAGGTGAGCACTCAGGCCGTCAACCTCGTGGTACCGGAAGGACAGCGAGTCTACCAGGTGCTGCTGGCACCGGAAGCGGGTGCCGAGACGATGGACCCGGCCGACGCCGAACTGCTGGCCGCTCGAACCCTCGCCGCAGCCTACCTGAATCCGGACTACATTCGCCCTGAAAACTGGAGTGATGGTGCGGATACCACCGGCAATGGACGCTCCGACCGGTGGACCTTCATTGACGAGCTCGAACGTATTCTCTGGATCGGGGAGGACACTCGGGGTGACGGCGAGATCGACTATGTTTCCGCGGATGTGGGATTCGATGGCCAGTTCGACTATGCCGCCGTCCGCGGCCGTTCCGGATGGCAACGGACCAGTATCCTGGACATCTGGGCGGAAACCGGCTTCACCCACCCGAGCACACGGTCCAGCTACGATCCCTACGATGTCGACGTCGTAGTGAACGGTGTCGTCGTCGGCGAACTGCGCGACAGTCTTCCCGAAGGCAATCACCGCTTTCGGATTCCGGTCACCGCACTGAGTTTCGACAGCGCGGGCATCCCCGCCGGCAATGTGCTGGAGGTTCGTTCGCGCCGCATGGGCGGTGGTCACTATGGAATGAGCAGCGATTTCCAGGTCAAGACCCGACTGACCAGCACCCCGATCTGGACCGTCGCCGCCACTCGAGAAGAGGCCGAGGCGGGATTGCGGCAGACAGCGGGATTGCTGCTCGATGAGCCCGACTACAGCGTGGCATCGGATGAAATATCGCTGGTGCTACCGGCGGAGATGGCGGCAGGCGCCGTTGGCACCCTGCGAATCCCGGTACGCAACCTGGGCGTGGCGAGCGACGGCATCGTGCCGGTCGCCCTCAGCTACGCGATACCCCGCGGGGGCGAGGGAGAACTGCAACGGGTGTTCCTGCCCGCGATCGCCGCGAGCGCGACCCAAACGGCAGAGTTCGAGTGGAGCCTTGTTGCCGGTCAGCAGCGTTTACGCGTGACCGTCGACCCGGATGCCGAAACGGCGGATGTGCACCGCGCCAACAATGACGCCTACATCTGGGTCGACGTCCCCGGCGATGACGAAGCGCCCCGATTGGAGATCCTGTCACCTGTCGACGGAGCCAACCTGTCGGAGCCGGTCGCTACACTCAGCGTCCGTGCTGATGACGACGTACGGATCGAAAGGGTCGAGGCTCGGATCGACGGCGGGCTCTGGACTCCACTGGAATGGAAGGAAGAGAACCGCTATGACGGCGCTGTACTGCTGCAACCCGGCACACGGCTGCTGACCGTGCGTGCGACCGATGGCGCCGGGAATATCGTCGAACGCAGTGCGAGCGTTTTCGTGCGGGTGGACCCGCCGACGATTCGAGTCCAGGCTCCCCCTGAAGGTGCCACTGTGGATACGCGCGAGGTCCTGGTACAGGCAAGCACGGGGACGGGCATCGCGCTGGCTGCAGCAAGGGTCAACGGGGGACCATGGCAGGCGCTGGAACTGTCCGATGACGGAGCCAGCGGCCGGATCGCGCTGGACTTCGGCGACAACCGGCTTGAGATCAAGGCCGTGACGGCGACGGGCGTCGAAAGCATCGAAAGCCTGACGGTCTCCAGCATGGCTCGTCGCGAAATCGAGACTGCCAGCGACGCCATGGGAGAGGCGGATGCCGATGCCCTGGCCCGGCGGGCGGCACGGCTGATGGGCGCGGGTGATTACGAGGGAGCACTGGATGCCTTCCGCGCCAGCCATGCACTGCGCCCGGATCCTGCAGTGGAAGATCGCGTTCGTCGCCTCGAAGCCTATCTGCGCGTGCGACCCGGCGCTCCACGAGGGCCGGCGCGAGCCGCTCCATCGGTCACACCCCCGGCGGCAACCGGCTTACCGGGAACCGAGCCGAGGGACGGTCCGGGAATACAGGAATCCGCTCGGCCGCCATCCACGCCGGTGGTCCCTGAGGCGCCGGCGCCGGCCGCCCGGGCCCCTGATGGGGTCGAGATTCCCGGATTCGGGCGGCGAGGTCTGAACGAAGAGGGCAGCCGCCTGCGGCCACCTGCGCCGGATGCGCCCCTTGCGCCAACACGCGCACCCCCATCAGGTCCACTGCCGGATCCGGACCTGGACGACACGCTCATGCCGGAGCCGATCGCCGCTCCTGAGCTCGACGATGAATTACTCGCATTGCTCGATCAGCTGGAGGAGGACCTGAACGCAGGGTTGACCGACGTGGTGGATGCCTACGACGGCGGACCACTTCCCGGAGAGCCGGAAGGAGAACCGCTGGATCTCGAGCACATGCTTCCCGAGTTGAGCGAGGCACTGCTGGATTATTTCCAGAATCTCGCGGAACAATTCGGGTTCGATCAGTTCCCTCCGGGCAGCCTGAACGTCGACGACGACAATCCTGATATCGGCCCGCTGCCCCCGCACGGACTGGGTCAACTGCCGCCTCCGGGGCGATCGGTAGCCGTGCGACACACCCAGCATGCCCACCACTGCACCAATCGACCCAATATCCGGATGCCTTTCCAGCTCCCGGAGTGGCTCAAACTGATCGACCTGCCCGAACCGGGTTCAGCGGAATACGAGGCCATGATCGGGAAACTCCTGCAGCGGCTGCGGGATCAGGGCATCGATACTGCCGCTTTCGAGCAATTCCACCAGGCGTTGCGGCGACGCGCGGGACGACTGGATTCTCCGGACGAACTCCCGGGCTGGCTTGAATCACTGGGTCTGGCCGGGCCTGCACCAAAAAACGAATCCGAACTGAAGGCTTGGCGGGAGGCGATGACGACGCGCGTCGATGCGTTCTGGCTGCGCCTGCTGGCCTCCGGCGATCCTCAATTGATCTACCAGGGGTTGAGCGCGCGAGCGGATGCCTTCGGAAAATTCGACGAAGCCCTGCAGATATCGGCCCAGGCTGCACTGGAAGAGATCAAGGCCAAACAACAATTGACCGAGGAGGTACTGCGCGCCATTCCGAAGGTCGGGACGGCATTGGATATCCTCCTGTTGGCTCGCGGCGAGTCCCTGTCTGGTGACAAACTGACCTGGGGACAGGCGGGGATGATCGTGGGCTTCAGGGCGCTGATGGCTCTGGGTCCCGCGGGCGCCAAGGGCCTGTACAACCGGGCGATGAATACCGAAAACGGACGCATGTTCTTCCAGGCACTGGGTGAGATGGGGCCCAACATGGGCGCCAGCGGGGTGCGCGGACTGGCGCGCGTCTTCGGCACCTCGGAGAAAAAGGTCCGCGATATCTTTGCCTGGGCCGGTGACCAGATGACCCGGGAACGCAGCCTGCGCGGAGGCATCAATGGCCTGTTCGGACGGCAGGCGCAGGCGGCGGGGCGGAACTTCGTCCCGTTGCGCGCGGGCCAGTCGGCGATTTATCAGCAGCGCATCGAGCGCCGCCATGCCGAGCGGTTGCTCGACCGCATGGCGGGCACCACGGACCGCCACGAGTTCCGCCGGCTCGCGGTACAGCTCCAGGCCAACAAGACCGCACAGGCCGTAATCAATACGCCACGTTACAGCGATGCGCTGCGGCTCAAGGCGGAGCGCAGCCGAGCCGCGATGGGCCGGTTGGCAGACCGGCGCACGGCGGACGATATCCTCCGGATGGCCCCACGGGAAAATGGTCTCGAGCGGGTTTTGCGCAGCAACCCCGCGTTGAACCGGGACGACGTGATTGTCCGTGCCCGAACGATCACGACCCATCGGGCCGGGCAAGGCCCGGTGAGTTTCGGCCGAGACCGGGACGTCTGGTTCGAGTTCGTCGATCGACGGACGGGACGCCGCCTCGGAGATATCCATCACGATGTATCCAAACCCGTCTACAGCGGTCATCTCCGCACGATCACCGGCCGCGATGCCGAGTCGCTGGATCACGCCGTGACCAGTTGGTGGCATCCCGATGCCTATGCCACCGGCCGTTACACGGCCGACTCGCACGGCCGGGCCGCACTGGTCGTCGGTTCCGGCAGACGGGCAGGTGATCTGCAGCGGGCGCGCGACGTGGCCGACACCGCGCGCTACAAGCCGAAGGAATGGTTTGATCCTCCCCGCGATGCACAGGGCAGGATTCGGCCGATGGGCCCGATGGAGCAGAACCAGCGTATCCGGGAGGGAATGCGGCAGACGATCAAGGAATACGATCGTCACGTGGCTCCATACCTTCGGGACCAGGGAATCGGGCCTGATCGACTGCCGCCGCGCCTGCAACAGGGACTGGATATCTTCCGCGATGTGCAGGAGGGTGTGCTGGACGACCGCATGACGCCCGAGCAGGCGCTCCGTATGCTCGAGGCTCTTCCGGGCAACGCCACGCCGCAGACGATCGCGGATGATCTGGCGCAACTGGTACAGTTTCTCAACATCTGGGGATTGTAGGGTCAAGGAACCGTCGGCCGGCCCGACACCCGGTCCACAGCCAGACGTTCATCGAGGGCGGCGCGCTGCTCTGGCCCGTGTTCGGCGCCCTCCTCTACGCAACCTTCGTCAACGGCGTGGAAGACCCCGAACATGGCGCGGCGTGCCCTTACTGCGGCGGCGTATCGATTTCCCGATCGTCGTCGGGAAGGGCCTCGAAGGTGCTCCAACCCAGATCACGCCCGGTGGGTGGCAACACCTCGCGCTCGGCGGGGTTCTGGTGCAGCCAGGCCTTGGTGATGAAATGCGCGGTGACCGGAGCGGTGATGAACAGGAAAAACGTGATCAGCACCTCGTGGATCGAAAGTGCTCCATCCGTCGCCGCGAAATAGAGCATGGAGGCGATCAGGGTACCGCCGATGCCCAGCGTGGTCGCCTTGGTCGGCGCGTGCAGGCGGGTCATCAGGTCGGGCAGCTTGATCAAGCCCACCGACCCGACCAGCACGAACGTGCCGCCGATGACGAGCAGCAGGGAAATCAACAATTCGAGGAAAAAATGCATCCCGCCCTCCTCACTCGATGACGTCACCGCGCAACACGAAACGGCAATACGCGACTGTGGAAATGAAACCGAACATGGCGAACAGCAACGCCGCCTCGAAGTACGCCGTGCTGTGCTGCTGGATCCCGAACAAAATGATCAGCGCGATGGTATTGATGACCATGGTGTCGATCGCCAGTATTCGGTCCATCAACGTCGGGCCGGACAGCAATCGCCACAGGTTCATGAGCAGGGCCACCGACACCGCAAAGAATCCGAAGTAGAGCGCGTACGCAATCACGGGAAGATCTCCTTCAATCGGGCCTCGTAACGGTTCTTGATCTGCAGCACCGCCTGCTCAACGTCAGGCGCATCCAGGCAGTGCACCAGCAGACTGCGGCCGTCCGCCGACAAATCGCTGCTGATCGTACCGGGGGTCATGGTGATGGTACCGGCCAGCATCGCAATCCCCTCGGGCGACCGGAGGGTGATCGGCACCGTCACCCAGCGCGTCTGCAGACTGCCTGCCTTCCGGAACAGGATGAGGCGCGCGACCTGGATGTTCGCGACGACCACATCCCAGGCCACAAGGGCCAGGAACGCAAGGGCCTTGCCATAGGCACGGATCTGCGGACGTTCAGGCCAGAAGTGGCTGGTGATGATCGGGATCACGAGGCCCAGAACGACTGCAATCACCAGGCCGCCCAACGTGAAGGAATTGAGCAGCAACATCCACAGCACGATCAGCGTCACCGTCAACAGCGGATGCGGCAGCACGCGTTGCAAGAACGGAGGAAGTTCCCGTTGCCTCGCCATCAGGAACCCCTCCCCTCTCCAAGCACGGCATCGATATAGTGCACTGGCGCAAACAACTGCCCGGCCGTGAGATCCAGATACGCCGTCACCGGCCCGGCGAACGCAGTCAGCAGCACCAGACCACCCAGCAGCAGCCCGACGGCGATCATGGGCAGCGCTACGGCTTGCGCAGGCGCTGCGAATGTTCCCGCAACTGCGGAGCTCTTCCAGAACAGGGTGCTGCCGCCACGGGCAAAACCGATGATGGCGATCAGGGACGTGGACAATACAAGGCCCCAGACCCAGATTGCGACCGCACCATCGCGAATGCTGTCGAGGATCAGCAGCTTGCCAAGGAATCCGGATAGCGGTGGCAGCCCGGTGAAAGCGATCGCGGCAAGGAAAAAAGCCCCGGCGATCACCCCGGCCTGGGCGAAAGGCGGCGCCACCGTCAGGGCGTCTTCCTGCCCCGGGCGGCGCAAGGCGACCATGTCCACCAACAGGAACAGGGCTGCTGCGGTCAGG
>JAABSN010000070.1 GCA_011390385.1 Thioalkalivibrio nitratireducens
CTTGCGCAGGGCCTTGGCCTCGATCTGGCGGATGCGCTCACGGGTCACGTCGAACTGCTTGCCGACTTCCTCGAGGGTGTGGTCCGTGTTCATGTCGATGCCGAAGCGCATGCGCAGCACCTTGGCTTCGCGTGGGGTCAGCGTGGACAGGATCTCGCGGGTGGCCTCCGACAGGCTTTCGCGTGCGGCGGAGTCGACCGGGGTCATCACCTTTTCGTCCTCGATGAAGTCGCCGAGGTGCGAGTCCTCGTCGTCGCCGATCGGAGTTTCCATCGAGATCGGCTCCTTGGAGATCTTCATCACCTTGCGGATCTTGTCCTCGGGCATCTCCATGCGCTCGGCCAGTTCCTCGGGCGTCGCCTCGCGGCCCATCTCCTGCAGCATCTGGCGCGAGACCCGGTTCAGCTTGTTGATGGTCTCGATCATGTGCACCGGGATGCGGATGGTTCGTGCCTGATCGGCGATCGAGCGTGTGATCGCCTGGCGGATCCACCACGTCGCGTAGGTCGAGAACTTGTAGCCACGCCGGTATTCGAACTTGTCCACTGCCTTCATCAGGCCGATGTTGCCCTCCTGGATCAGGTCCAGGAACTGCAGGCCGCGGTTCGTGTACTTCTTGGCGATCGAGATCACCAGGCGCAGGTTGGCTTCGACCATTTCCTTTTTCGCGCGGCGTGCCTTGGCCTCGCCGATCGACATGCGGCGGTTGATGTCCTTGATCTCGGCGACGCTGAGATTCGCCTGCCGCTCGATCTCGCGAAGTTTCTTCTGCAGTCGCAGAACGTCATCCGCGATCAGCGCCAATTGTTCGGTGTACTTGCCCTTCGCCTTCTGCGCCTGGCTGATCCAGTCGAGGTTCGTCTCGTTCTTCGGGAACGAATCGAGAAAGACCTTGCGCGGCATGTGCGCCTGCACCACCACGAGGTTCATGATCTGCCGTTCGTGGCGGCGAATCTGGTTGATGGTCTGATGCAGGCCCGAAGTCAGTTCCTCGACCACGCGCGGGACCAGCTTGAATTCCATGAAATAGCGGGCGGTCTGCTCGCGGGCGCTGGCGTAGGCTTCCAGGTCGCCTCGATCGCAGGCATCCTGGGCAGCCTGATGCAATTCGGCCAGCCGTGCGAACCGCATCCGAGCCTCTTCGGGGTCCGGTCCGGTATCTTCGACTTCCTCCTCGTCATCCGAATCGTCGCTGTCGTCACTGTTGTCGTCGTCGCTATTATCGGTTGCGGCGGCAACCGGAGCGGGTGGCGGGGTCGCGACGGCGTCAGCGAGCCCGCGAGCAACCGCTTCGCCATCGGCCACTTCGGGGTCGATGAAAGAGACGATCATGTCCGTGAGCCGGGTGTTGTTCGCAACCAGCCGCTCGTATTGCTCCAGAAGCTGGCTGATGGCCGCCGGGTGGTGGGCGAGTGCGAACAGGACCTGCATCAGGCCTTCTTCGATGCGCTTGGCAATACGGATCTCGCCTTCCCGGGTCAGGAGTTCGACCGTCCCCATCTCGCGCATGTACATGCGAACGGGATCGGTGGTGCGTCCGAAGTCGCTGTCGACCGCGGCGAGGGCGGCCACTGCATCTTCGGCGTCTTCATCGCTGGAGACACTGCCATCGGAAAGGAGTAGGGTATCTGCATCAGGTGCCTGTTCGTGCACAGCGATGCCCATGTCGTTGATCATCGCGATGATGTCTTCGATCTGGTCGGAGTCGATGATCGAATCCGGCAGGTGGTCGTTCACCTCGGTGTACGTCAGGTACCCCTGCTCCTTGCCCTTGGCAATGAGCTCCTTGAGCTGGGACTGCTGCTCTTCCCTATTCATGGTGTGCGTACTCCAAGGAAAATCATTTAAAGTCGAATCAGGCAGTATAGCAGGAAATACTGATTTTGCAGTTGCGAAACCGTGCCGCAGAGAGCCGTCAACGGCGGTAACGTCTTTCGCCCAGGACAGAAGCGCCGATCCGCGCAGGATGGGTGCAGTGGCGTCATGGTGCCGATTTTCGAGGCCCGGTCATTCCTCGATATTGGTGCGACCAGACGCATTTTCAAGCGAATATCTCACCGGAACGAAAATTCCGTAGACGAGAAAACCTCGTTGACCGAAGCGGAACCGCCCGCGTTTTCTTGCCGGCAAGGCAGGATTCTGCGCGGATCGGAAGCGGCCGCAGCGCGCCTTGCGCGCGAAGGGAACCTCTTCGCAGCCTCCGCGCTGATCGCGAGGCAACACGAGGCAGGGACGCGTCAGCCTACCCCTTATTCCTCATCCCGCGGATGCCGGGTACTCTCGGCTTGCGCCAGCAGCGACTGCAGCCTCCGGAGTTCATCGATCGCCTCCTGATTCAAGGGTTGGTCGGTCATCGATGACAACATGCGCATCCGGTTTCTGCAGTGTTCCCGGAACAGCCGCTGGGCGCTGTCCAGGGCAATCCGCCTCGACAGCTTCGGATCCTCGTCCTGAAGTGGCGTGCTGGCCAGAACCATCAAGCGCGGGAAGAAGGGCTCGGAACGGAACTGTTCGAGCAGTCGGGCGGTGGAGATTCCGGGGTTGGCTTCGATGCGTTCGAGGATGATGCGCAGTATTTCGGGCCCCCGGCCGCCCGTTGCAAGCAGACGTTCGATGACGGGATCGGACCAGTGCTCGTGAGGCAGTTGAATGACGCGCGCCAGCAGTGCCGACCAGAGTTGACTCGGAACCCTCCCGCTCTCGCTGCCACCGGCCCGCGGCCGATCGGGTTGAACCGCGGCGGGCGCGGCGAGCGTGTCCTTCCCGGCGGGATGCAGCATCGCCTCGATGTGGTTGCGCGGGGTCTGGGTCCGCTCTGCAACGAGGTCGCAAAGCTGGGTCCGGAACAGGGGGTCGGTGACGGTGCTGATCAGGGTGACTGCCGCATGTGCACACTGACTGCGGCCTTCAGCGGTGTCGAGTGAGTAACGCTCGCCGAGCAGGCGAATGAAGGTTTCCGAGAGTACCGAGGACGCAGCGAGGCGTTGCTGCCACCCGTCCAGTCCCTCGCGCACGACGAGGCTGTCCGGATCGTCGCCCTCGGGCAGGAAGAGCACCCGTATTTCGCGCATGCCCTGAACCATCGGAAGCGCCTGCTCCATGGCCCGCCAGGCGGCGCGGCGGCCGGCCTCATCGCCGTCGAAGCAGAGGATCAGTCGGGGCACCTGGCGGAATAGCAGGTCGAGGTGGCTGCGTGTCAGTGCCGTACCCATGCAGGCGACGGCGCGCCGAAAGCCCGCCCGCGCGAGGCCGACGACATCCATGTAGCCCTCGGTCACGACCAGTTCCCCGAGGCGGGTTTCGGCCTTGCGCGCTTCGAACAGGCCGTAGATGGTCTGGCTCTTGTGGAAAACCGCAGATTCCGGACTGTTCAGATACTTGGGCTCTCCGGGTTGGATCAGGCGCCCGCCGAAGCCGGTCACGCGTCCACGCCGGTCGCGGATCGGAAACACGATGCGCGCGCGGAAACGGTCACGCAGGCTGCCGTCATCCCGTCGCGCAACCAGTCCGGACGCGGCCAGCGTTTCGGCATCGAAGCGCGTGCCCAGCGCGCGCGCAAGGACCTCCGTGCCCGCTGGTGCCCACCCAAGCGCGAAGTCCCGTGCGGTGTTGCCGTCAATGCCACGTTTTTTGAGATAGTCAATGGCCGCGGGCGTATGTCTGAGCTGATCGACGTAGAACCGCGCGGCTTCCTCCAGTGCCTCGAAAAGATGCGCAACGGGTTCGTCTTCGGCGCTGCCGGCCTCCCGCGGCACTTCCAGACCGGCCCATTCCGCGAGCTGCCCCACCGCTTCGGGAAAACTCAGGTTTTCGTGCTCCATCAGGAAGCTGATGGCGGTGCCGTGCGCGCCGCAGCCAAAGCAGTGATAGAACTGTTTCTGCGGGGAAACGTAAAACGATGGTGTTTTTTCACTATGGAATGGGCAGCAGGCGGAGAATTCGCTGCCGGACTTCTTCAGCGGGACATGCCGCTGAATCAGCTCGACGAGATCGGTGCGCTCGAGGAGGTCGTCGATGAACGCCTGCGGTATGCGTCCTGCCATGTCAGCGCACCATCAAGCGGTTTCGGCACAGCGGCTTCGACCCCGAGCGATCAGCGCTGGATGTCCTGTAACGATCCGATGGAGCGGATCCATGGCTGGTTGGCCCGCACCGCTTCCGGCAGGTTGCGCGCAGCGTTTTCGGCGGCCGCCCTGCTGGCGAAGCTCCCTGCGAGCGCGACGACAAAATCCTGTCCGCCCGAACGTGTCTGGATGAAGCGGATGCCGGTCAGGTCGTGGCGTTCCACGAAGCGGACGGCGGCGGCAAGGTCCTGGGTTGCGATGAGCTGGATGGTGAGATGCCCGCTGTTCTGCCGGCCAAGCCACGCGCGATCCGCGGCCAGATTCGCGGTCGCGGGAGACGCTTCCCGCGGCTGCGCCGGGGATGGAGCCGCTGGTGGTTCGGGCGGGGGAGCCGCACGGGGTGCGGGCGCCGGTGTGGGCGCAGGCTCCGGCTCCGGTATGCTCGCGGGCGGCTCTTCTGCGAAATCCTGTTGCGCCAGCGGGGGTTCGTCGAAAGGGATTTCCTCCAGGGCTGCCGAGCCATCGTCCGGCGCCGGGTCGGGCGCGACGGCAATCGGATCGTCTTCGTACAACGATTCGGGCTCTGCGGGCGCTGGCTCGGACGCAGGCGCGGGGGTCTGGCTGATCGGCAGCGGCAGTTCCACGGTGCTGGCGGGTGGTGCGGAAGGTCGGTCGAACAGATGTCTGGCAAAAGGCGCGAGAATCAGAAAAGCGACCACGGCCGCGACTGCTGGCACGAACCAGGTGCGGCTCCAGAAGGGAACGGGTGCAGGCGCCGGCTCCGGATCGGCCTCCTGGCGCAGCCACGTCGCGACATGCCGGTCGCCATCGGTGGCGCGCAGCGGTGCTGTACCCGTGTCCGGCGCCGTGACCGGTTCCTGCCGTTGTTCCGGTGTGGTGTAGTCCCGCGCGTCCTCGTCGGGTTGATCACTGTCAGCTGACAGCTTCGAGGTCCCGCGCTCGCCATGACCGGAGTCTTCGTCGGCATCGAATTCTTCGAGCGAAAACGTTTCCCGGGGCGCGGCTGCGTTCGGCTCGACCATCGCGGCGGCGGCCGCGACGTCTTCCTCGGCCGGTGCGGCGCTGTTTTCCGAAGGTGTCCCGTTTTCCGACAGGGCTTCAGTCGCGGGGCCCGGAACCAGCGGCTTCACCGCCCGTGCCCGGCAGACCCGCTGCAACCAGTCATTGGCGTAGCGGTTCAATGCCGCGGGTAGGCCCTTGCTTTCGGCCTGCAGGTCGGCAACGACATCCTCCGTCAGGACGCTGTCCACATCGTTCATGCCGGCAGCGCTCAGGCGGTGTCGCAGGTAGCCCTCGGTCTGTTCCAGGCTGAATGGGCGCAATTTGAAGCGCACCGTCTGGTCTTCATCGACCGGGCGCAGCTGCAGGCGGCGGCGTAACAGGACCGGATCCCCGGCCAGCACCAACCGTGGAGCCCGGCCCTCGGAGCCCAGGATGTCGCTGCGCATGCGCAGCAGGATGTTGATGATATCCATTCCCAGCAGGTGCGCGTCGTCCACCGCAATCACCGGGTCGAATCCTTCGCGGATGCGCGCGGCCAGGAGATCGCTGAGAGGGCGATCGGGATCGTCATGGCCAGCGGCACGGAGGTGATTGCGTATGGTGAAGTCGACGCCCTCGAACTGGGTGTTCAGCCGGGCCCGGAAGGCGATGAGTTCGTAGTTTTCGGGCATCGACCCGAGCAGCCGCATCAATTGCATGCTGCGGCCGGAGCCGTCGTCCCCGGCCAGCATCAGAATCGCGCCGGGTGCTGCGGCAGCTTCCACGGCATCGTCGATCAGTTCGTCGAGCAGGTCGTCGTTGTAGACGAAGTCCTCGCTCGGCAGCGCGTCGAATGGCGGGCGCTGCAGGTTCAGTTCGGCCAGGCAGTCGGGGTGCAGGGACATGGCGGCAGACTCAGATCAGGGTGCGCAGGTCGAAGACCCGGTGATGTTCGCGGATTGCGTGGCGGTCGGTCATGCCGGCGATGTAATCGGCGATGCCTCGGGCCAGACCGTGTTCGCCAGCTTCGGCAAGCTGACGGGCATGGGCCTGAAAGTGCTCGGGAAGCAGTTGGGTATCTTCGATGAAGGCATTGAACAGATCCTGAACGATGTGCCTGGCCTTGACCGTCATCCGGTGCACGCGATGATGATGGTACAGGTTCTCGCGCAGAAAGTGCTTGAGTGCCTGGTTCTGCCGGGTCACCTCCGGGCTGAATCGGACCAGGGGTTCGGGATAGGCGCGTACGGCATCCGGGTGGTCGATGCCGGCTTCGGCAATGGCCGCTCGGCTGGTCGTGATCAGGTCGGACACCAGCGCATCGATCATCCGCCGCACCGTTTCGTGCTGTACCCGCCGCGAGTCGAGGCCCGGATAACGCGAGCGGACCTGCTCGTAACGCACGCGGAACAATTCGACTTCGCAAAGCTGATCCATGTCGAGCAGGCCCGCGCGCAGTCCGTCGTCGATGTCATGATTGTTGTACGCGACCTCGTCCGCGATGTTTGTCAATTGAGCTTCCAGCGATGGCTGGCCCTGGTCGAGGAAACGCTCGGCCACCGGCCCGAGCTGGCGTGCATTCTCCCGCGAACAGTGTTTCAGAATGCCTTCGCGGCTCTCGAAGGTCAGGTTCAGGCCGTCGAACTCGGCATAGTGCTGTTCCAGGAAATCGACGATACGCAGCGATTGCAGGTTGTGTTCGAAACCGCCCCGCTCGCGCATGCATTCGTTCAACGCGTGCTGTCCGGCGTGGCCGAAGGGAGTGTGCCCGAGGTCGTGCGCCAGCGCGATGGCCTCGGTCAGGTCCTCGTTCAGCCCCAGCGCGCGGGCGCTGGAGCGGGCGATCTGCGCGACTTCGAGCGAGTGCGTCAGCCGGTTCCGGAACAGGTCCCCCTCGTGACTGACGAACACCTGCGTCTTGTACTTCAGGCGCCGGAAGGCAGTGCTGTGCACGATACGGTCACGGTCGCGCTGGAACTCGCTACGATGATTGGGCGGCGGCTCGGGATGCGTGCGCCCGCGCGAACGCTCGGGGGCCGTGGCATACGGCGCCAGCGCGTAAACGGCGGGCGCAGGTTGCGCTATCGGCTCAGCCCGCACGGCTCTGCGGCACGTCGCTGCCGGGCAGCGTCATCTTCAGGGCATCAGGGGAGAACTCTCCGGTCACGACCGCGGTGCCGATTGCCTTCAGCAGAACCAGGCGGAGCCGTCCGTCCATGACCTTCTTGTCGATCGCCATCAGTTCCTGAAAGCGCTCTGCGCTGATCTCCGGAGGTGGGCTCAACTGCAGCCCGGCGCGGGCGATCAGGGCCTCGGCACGCTCGCGTTCGCGGGGCTCGAGCCAGCCCATTGCCTCGGACATGCGTGCCGCCATCGCCATTCCGGTCCCGACTGCCTCGCCGTGCAGCCACTGGCCGTAACCCATTCCCGCCTCGATGGCGTGTCCGAAGGTATGGCCCAGGTTGAGCAGCGCGCGTCGACCCGATTCGCGCTCGTCGGCCGCAACCACCTCGGCCTTGCACGCGCAGGAGCGATAGATGGCCTCGATCAGCACGTCGGGCTGCAGACTCAGCAGAGGTTCGATCTCTCGTTCGAGCCAGGCGAAGAAGCCGGCATCCTGGATCAGACCATACTTGATGATCTCCGCCGCACCGGCCCGCAGTTCGCGTACCGGAAGGGTATGGAGGGTATCGGTGTCGATGATGACCGCGCGTGGCTGGTGGAAAGCGCCGATCATGTTCTTGCCCAGCGGGTGGTTCACGCCGGTCTTGCCGCCGACGGATGAGTCGACCTGGGACAGCAGCGTGGTCGGAACCTGGATGAAGTCGATGCCGCGCTGGTAGATCGCCGCGGCAAAGCCTGCGATGTCGCCGACCACGCCGCCACCGAACGCGATCAGGGTGCTGCCGCGATCAAGGCGGGTTTCGAGCATCCGGGTCAGGATCGTCTCCACCGTCGCCAGCGTCTTGAACTGCTCGCCATCCGGGAGGTCGATCCAGGTGGCCGGGTGACCATCGAGCAGCGCCCGCAGCCGATCCCCATGCAGTGGCGACACCGTTTCGTTGCTGACCACGATCAACCGCTGGCCGCGCAGATACGGCCGTAACAGTTCCGACTGCGCGAGCAGGCCGCTGCCGATATGGATCGGGTAGCTCCGTGCACCGAGTTCGACGTTCAGGGTTTTCATCCTGTCCATGATAACGTGCGCGCCGGGGTATGCGTAGAGACTTCCCCTGCGCTTTTTCTTTGACAGTCTTTGTTCTATCATTAGGAGTTCTGCTCTCGCGGCGAAATCGGTCCCGGGAGTCCGGAATTCGAAACCGAAATCAGTTACGGAGAAAATATGCCCCACGTTCGAGTACGCGAAAACGAGCCTTTCGAAGTTGCCCTTCGCCGCTTCAAGCGGACCTGTGAAAAGGCCGGTGTGGTCTCGGAAGTACGTCGCCGCGAGTACTACGAGAAGCCGACCACCGAGCGCAAGCGCAAGGCAGCAGCGGCCGTCAAGCGTCAGCTCAAGCGCAATTCCAGGGACATCACCCGCCGCGTGCGGATGTACTGACCCAACCCCTCCGGTATTCCCTCCGTGCTTCTGAAGAGCCGCATCGCCGAAGCGGTGAAGGACGCTATGCGCGCACGTGAGCGCGAGCGTCTCGCTACCTTGCGGCTGATCCAGTCCGAGATCAAACAGTTCGAGGTTGACGAGCGCCGCGAGCCGGACGATGCGGCGATCCTGTCGATTCTGAACCGGATGCTGAAACAGCGCCGGGACTCGATCGAGCAATACCGCAATGGGCACCGTGATGATCTGGCCCGCCGCGAGGAGGCCGAAGTTCTGATCATCCGGGAGTTCATGCCCGAACCGCTCAGTGCCGAGGCGGTGGCAGCCCTGATCGAGACGGCCATCGAGGAGTCTGGCGCCACGAGTCCGAAGGACATGGGGCAGGTGATGGCGATTCTGAAACCCCGGTTGACGGGTCTGGCCGACATGGCGGAGGTCAGCCGGAACGTTCGGCAGGCTCTTGCCGGGCGTTCCAATGGGTGAATCGAGACAATCTCAATGACAACACCGCTGGCCAACGATCGCTTCATCCGCGCCCTGTTGCGCGAGCCCGTGGATCGTACGCCGATCTGGATCATGCGCCAGGCCGGGCGCTACCTGCCCGAGTATCGTGCGACGCGGGCCCGGGCCGGCAGCTTTCTCGACCTCTGTCAGAACCCGGAACTCGCCTGCGAAGTCACGATGCAGCCGCTGGCGCGCTTTCCGCTCGACGCAGCCATCCTGTTCTCGGACATCCTCACCGTCCCCGACGCGATGGGTCTGGGCCTTTATTTCGAGACCGGTGAGGGACCGCGTTTCCGTGATCCGGTGCGTACACTGGCCGATATCGAGCGCCTGCCGATCCCCGATCCGGAGCAGGAACTGCGCTACGTGATGGACGCGGTACGCCTGATTCGCCGCGAACTGAACGGGTCCGTGCCCCTGATCGGTTTCGCCGGCAGTCCGTGGACCCTTGCGACCTACATGGTTGAAGGCGCGACCTCGCGTGATTTTGCCGAAACCAAGCGCCTGCTGTATGGCGAGCCGCAGGCGATGCATGCGCTGTTGCAGAAGGTCTCGGCGGCCGTGACCGCTTACCTGAACGCCCAGATTCAGGCCGGAGCGCAGGCGGTGATGATCTTCGACACCTGGGGTGGGTCGTTGTCGCCGCGCCATTACCGTGAGTTTTCCCTGGGCTACATGCAGCGCATCGTCGACGAACTCACCCGGGAACACGAGGGCCGGCGTGTGCCGGTGATTATGTTCACCAAGGGTGGTGGTGCCTGGCTGGAATGGCAGTCGGATGTCGGTGCCGACGCGCTGGGCCTTGACTGGACGATCGAGATCGCCGAGGCGGAGGCGCGCGTCGGTGATCGGGTCGCGTTGCAGGGGAACATGGACCCCTCGGTCCTTTATGCGGACGATGCTGTCGTGCGGGCCGAAGCCACGCGCGTGCTGGACGGGTTCAAGGGGCGCACCGGCCATGTCTTCAATCTGGGCCATGGCATTCATCCGGGGATCGATCCCGATCGCGTTGCGACGCTGGTCGAGACGGTGCATTCCTATCGGGCGTGAGGTCCGGATGGGGCTTGCGCATCTTCGATCAGATTCCGAACGCCGGCAAGGTTGAGCCGACGCATCGGGCGCCCGTCGATGGGTGAGGGCGGTGCCTGACGAACGCCGTCCAGCGGGAAAACGGTCAATTCGACATCGGTCCCTTCCGGGCCCCGGAAGCTGAGGAACGGCGCGCGGATGTCCGTGCCCGCACCGCGGTAGTGGCGTTCCCCGCTGCGGCACTGGATTCCGCGGCCGCCCAGTTCGATGATCACTTCCTCCACCGTTTCCGCGAAACCATGCAGGTTGATGACCGCCTGCGGTTCGACGATTCCGAGCAGCAGCGGACCCACCAGGCGGGTTTCGATGGGCTCCAGACGCGCCATCACCACCTCGGCAGCCTGCAGGCGGGCGATGTACTCCTGGCGCTGTTCGGGGCTCGCGAACAGCCGGTTGCGTTCCAGCACCGCGCTTTCGATCTCGGTGTTCGCAGGCAGATCCCGGCGCCCCGTGATGCCGAGATGATCGGCCGCCTTGCGCTTGGCCAGTCCGTAGTCCCGCACGCCTTCCTCCAGGACGATGCGGGCCGCTTCCTCGGCCAGCCGCTGGCGCGTTCTGGATTCGGTCATGGTCGGCGCCCGATCAGAAGATGAATTCGGGTTGGGCGTCTCGAGTTTGCCCAGCCGGGCTGCCCGGCGCCGCTGGGGCGCTCGGGATGCCGCGTTCCGGAATCTGTTCCGGGAGCAGCCATTCCGGGCGCGCGCGCGGATCATCATCGGTGGTGCGCTGCCCGGTTTCCGGCAGGATAGCGACACGGACGAGTTCGGCCGGACGTTCCACCGGGGCTTCCGGCGTTCCAGCCAGCGCCTCGCGCATGAATCGGGTCCAGATCGGCAGCGCCGCCCGGCCTCCGCTCTCGCTCGCCCCGAGTTCCCGGTTGTCGTCGAAACCGATCCACGCCGTGGCCGCGATCTCCGCGTTGAAACCGACGAACCAGGCGTCGCGATAGGCGTTCGTGGTGCCGGTCTTGCCGCCGAGATCATTGCGGCCAAGGTCCAGCGCCGCGCGTCCGGTTCCGGAGCGGATCACGCCGCCCAGCATCTCACTCATCTGCCACGCCACCCCCGGCTCGATGGTCGGGACCGGGTCTGCGTATTGCAGGGGTTTGTTTGCCGTTACCAACTGCATTTCCTGCCCTGCGGGACGGGTGCATGGAGCCGAGCAGGTTTGGGGCGTCGGAGCTTCGTACAGAACGGTGCCGCCGGCGGTTTCGATGCGTCCGATCAGCCAGGGGCTGGTGAGCAGTCCACCGTTGGCGAACGGGATGTAGGCATTGTTCAGCTCGATCGGCGTGACGACGCCGGTCCCCAATGCCATGGACAGGTTGCGCGGATGGTCGTCGCGGTTGATCCCGAAACGGCTCAGGTCATCGTGCACCTTGCTCACGCCCACACTGTTCAGGAGCCGGATCGAGGCAAGATTGCGCGAATGTGCCAGGGCGTCGCGCATGTCGGTGGCTCCGTGAAATCGCCGACCGTAGTTTTCCGGCCGCCACTCCGCGCCGAGGGCCGGATCGCTGAAGACCAGCGGGGCATCGACCAGAGTGCTCGCCGGCGTCATCCCGTCGCGCAGTGCCACGGCGTAGATCAGGGGCTTGAACGCGGAGCCCGGCTGGCGTTGTGCCTGCAGGGCGTGGTCGAACTTGTTGTCGAAGAAATCGAAGCCGCCGGTCAGTGCCAGGATCGCGCCATCCCGTGGCGCCTGGGCCACGAGCGCCCCGGAGGCCTCGGGTTTCTGGCTGAGTCGCAAGCCGCCGTCGGCCGTCTGTTCGACGCGTATCACGTCTCCCGGCTGCAGCCAGGAGGAGACCGGTCCTTCTCCGGGCCGCGCCCAGGCGATTTCGTCGCCGCCCAGCTGCTGTTCGCCGAGCAGCCCCGCGTCCACGTGTACACTCGTTGCATCGGCGGCGAGTACCACCGCCGGGTACAGGATCCGCCCGCTGATGCCGATCTCCGCAAGCGCCGCGTGTCGCCTCTCACGATTGCTTGTCACGGTTTCGTCCAGCCGCAATTCGGGCCCCCGGTAACCGTGGCGTTGATCGTACTCCAGCAGGCCACCGCGCAGCGCCGCGTTCGCCGCCTCCTGAGCGGCCGAATCGATGGTGGTGATGACGCGCAGCCCGCGCACGTAGGCCTCGTCGCCCCAGAGGTTGAAAACGATCTGCCGAGCCGACTCGGCGACCCAGCGCGCATCGACTTCCGACGGGTTGGCGTGTCGTTGCGACAGCACCGGCTGGGCCAGGGCCCACGCGTGTTCCTCGGTGGAGATCCAGCCGAGTTCCAGCATGCGCCGCAGCACGTAGTTGCGCCGGTTTTCAGCCCTTTGGGGATCGGTGATCGGGTTGGTTGTCGATGGGGCCTTCGGGAGTGCCGCGAGGATGGCCATCTGGTCGAGCTCGAGTTGATCGAGGTCCCGGTTGAAATAAACGCGAGCCGCGGCCGCAACGCCATAGGCGCGCTGACCCAGATAGATCTTGTTCAGGTACAGCCCCATGATCTGATCCTTCGTCAACTCCCTTTCAATCTGCACGGCGAGGAAGATCTCCCGGATCTTGCGCTCATAGGTGCGCTCGCGCGTCAGAAAGAAGTTGCGGGCCAGCTGCATGGTGATCGTGCTGCCTCCCTGGGTACGTTCGCCGGTGGTGAAAAGGTTGATTCCGGCGCGCAGAAGGCCGAGCGGGTCGACGCCGTGGTGTCGGAAGAAGCGTTCGTCTTCGGCAGCCACGAACGCCTGTACGAGTCGTTCGGGTATTTCCTCGATCGGAACCGGTTCCCTGCGTTGCTCCGCGAATTCCGCGATCAGCTTCCTGTCACGAGTCAATATCTGCAGGGGCGTCTGTAACTGGACTTCCCGCAGTGAATCAACGTCTGGCAAAGTGGGCGCATGGTAAAGATAGAGGCCTATCACGACAGCGGCGGCAGCTGCGCCCATGCCTACGGCCAGTGCCAACAGGGAGAGGATCAGACGAACGAGGAGAGGCATGGCGTCAGGCTATGTTGTGATTGCAGAAAGGATCACGTGTGGAAGTCGCTTGCGGCTGACTATTCACGCAGATTATGATCCTCGGCAGACATGTCGGTGTTCGGGCGCGGTTGAGTGTGTAGTATAAGCCCTTGAGCACCGAAACATCAGGGGGGCACTGTGCTGGGTTTGGGGAAAAAGCGCCACGCTTTGCTCGGGGTGGACTTCAGCGCTGCTGCCATCAAGGTGCTGGAACTCGGCCGCACCGGTCGCGGTTACAAGGTTGAGGCCTTTGCCGTCGAGCCATTGCCGGACGGCGCTGTCGCCGACAAGGAATGCCGCGACATCGGTGCGATCGCCGCCGCCCTCAGCAAGGCTGTAAAGCGTTCGGGTACACGGCTGCAGCACTGCGCCATGGCGGTGCCCTCCTCGACGATCATCACCCGCACAATCCGTCTGTCATCGAAGCTGAGCAGTGCCGAACTGGAAGGCCAGGTGTTCGTGGAAGCCGACCAGTACATCCCCTACAACATCGAGGACGTGAGCATCGATTTTCAGGTTCTGGGAAAGAACGTGGGCAACCCGGAACTGGTCGATGTTCTTGTCGTGGCGTCGCGCAAGGAGCACGTCGAGTCGCGCATGGCCATCGCCGAGGCAGCGAAGCTGACCCCCGAGATAGTCGATGTCGAGGCCTACGCGATCGAACATGCCACGGAGCTGATGCTGGAACAGTTGCCGGACCGTGAACAGAAGCCGATCGTCGCGGTGGTCGATGTGGGCGCCCAGGTCACGACCGTCTATGTGATCAGCCAGGAACAGGGCGTCATCTACACCCGCGAGCAGGATTTCGGCGGCCGCATCCTCACCGACGAGATCATGCGCAAGTACGGACTGGAACGCAGCGAAGCCGGGCGGGCGAAGGTGCAGGGCGACCTGCCGCCCGATTATCCGGTGGCGGTGCTGGAACCCTTCAAGCAGAACATGATGGACCAGGTGCAGCGGCTCCTGCAGTATTTCTATGTCAGCCGGCCCCAGGACGCGATCGACCAGATCTACCTCGGCGGAGGTTGCGCAGCCGTGCCCGGCATTGACGAGATGCTCGAGGAGGCGACCGGCACGCCCGTGCTGATCGCCAATCCGTTTCGAGGCATGCCATTGTCCCGCAGTCTCAACGAGCGGCGCTTTCTCAACGATGCACCAGCGACTCTGACGGCCTGCGGGCTGGCGTTGCGGGGATTCGTGGGATGATCTACATCAACCTGATGCCCTGGCGCGAGCGGCAGCGCGCCGAGCGGCAGAAGCAGTTCTACATCATGGTGGCTCTGGCCGTTCTGGCCGGTGCCGCGCTGGTCTTTGCCACCTACAGCTACATGGGAGGGCGGATCGAACATCAGAATCAGCGCAACCAGATGCTGCAGTCGGAGATTCGCACCCTGGACCGGCAGATTGCGCGGATCCGAGAACTCGACCGCGAGCGTGAGCGCCTGGTCGAGCGGATCGAGATCATCCAGACGCTGCAGGCCAGCCGGCCCGAGGCGGTGCACCTGTTCGATCAGATCGTGCTCACCCTTCCGCAGGGAACCTTCTACCAGGAACTCAGGCAGCAGGGTAACCGGATCCGGCTGGTGGGTCGATCGGAATCCAATACCCGGATCTCGGCCCTGATGCGGCGTGTCGATGCTTCCCCGTGGCTGCGGGATTCGCAGCTGGAAATCATCGAAACACGTCAGCAAGGACGCCTGCAGGTGCGTGACTTCCGGCTGGAAGCGCGGCAGACGCGTCCGCGGAGCGGCGAGAGCGCCGACGGGGGTGATTCGTGATCGACCTCAAGGCGCTCAACGAAATCGACTACAACAACCTCGGCGAGGCACCCGGGTTCGTCAAGGCGGGCATCGTTGTACTGATCATTGCCGCCCTTGCGGGTGCCGGCTACTGGTTCCTGGTCAAGGATCAGATCGCGGAGCTCGAGCGGGCGGAGCGCACCGAACAGCAGTTGCGCGCTGAGTTCGAGGACAAGCAACGACGTGCCGCCAACCTGGCGGCCTACGAGGCGCAGCTGCAGGAAATGGAACTCATGTTTGCTTCGCTGCTCCAGTTGTTGCCGAACACCGCGGAGATTCCAAGCCTGCTGGTCGATATCTCGCAGGCAGCGCTGTCGGTCGGTCTCGAGATCGAGCTGTTCCAGCCGCTTGGCGAGACCAATCGCACGTTCTATGCAGAAGTGCCGGTGCAGTTGCGGCTGCGCGGCAACTATGAACAGCTCGCGGAATTCGTGAGCAGTGTTTCGTCAATGCCGCGTATCGTGACCGTCCACGACGTCTTCATCCGGCCTCAAGGGGGCTCGGACAGCGACCTGTCGATGGAAGCAAGGGTTCGCACCTACCGCTATCTGGAGGGTAGTTGATGGCCCAGCCCCGTGCCGCGTTGCTTTGGTTCCCGGTCGCAGCACTCCTGCTGCTGGCGCTCCCGGGTTGTCAGCGTGATACGAACGATCTGCAGCGATACATCGAGCAGGTCAAGTCCCGGCCCGGGGGCGACATCGAGCCGATTCCGTCATTCGAGCCGCACGAGCCCTATCTGTATCCGGGGCACGAACGATCGCCGTTCGACTCCTCGGTCATCGCCCAGCCGCTGCCGCCGGAACCAGCGGGAATTCCGGGGGAGGTGGACATCGATTTCGACAGACCGCGTGAACCGCTGGAGAGCTTCCCGCTCGATTCGCTGCGCATGGTTGGCTCGCTGGAACAGGATGGCGTGCGGTACGCGCTGGTTCGAACACCGGACCGCACCATACAGACCGTTCGACCCGGCAATTACATGGGACAGAATTTTGGCCAGATCACTGAAATCACGATGCGGGAAATCCGGTTGATCGAGGTGGTGCCGGACGCCTTCGGCGGCTACATGGAGCGCGAGAACTCCGTCGCGTTGTCGGAATGAAATCTGTGGGGGAATCACGCATGCAGTCCGAACGCAATCCGAGAATCGAGTCACGTAGTTGCCGTGTGTGCCCGGCGCCATCGGTGGTTGCGTGGTGGGCGGCCGGCCTCACGGCGCTGTTCCTCGTCGTGACTTCCGGTGCGGTTTCGGCGCAGGAACTTCAGAGTGTTCGCGCCGCTCATGTGGCGGCGGGCCAGACCCAGCTTTCCCTGCAGTTTTCCGGCCCTCCGCCGGAAGCCAGCATCTTCGCGATCGATTCGCCACCGCGTATCGCGGTCGATCTGCCGGGCGCCTTCAACCGACTGCCTGAACGCACCACCGCAATCAATATCGGGCCGCTGCTTTCGGTCACGGCGGTGGAGGCGGGTAGTCGCACCCGCGTTGTTCTGAACCTGGCAAGCCGCGCCGATTACCGCAGTCATGTCGATGGCAATAATCTGGTGCTGACCGTTGGCGCCGGGGTCGCCGACGTACAGCCTCTGACGCGAGCGCCCGCCAGGCCCGCTCCGGCGGCTCCCCCGGCGCCTGCGGCCCCAGTGCCCGCGCCCACTGCGCCCGTGGCGCAACCACCCCGAATCGC
>JAABSN010000071.1 GCA_011390385.1 Thioalkalivibrio nitratireducens
AGGTCTCCGGGAACCGCGAAGTCGGCACTCCACTCGCGGCCCTTGCGCCGCCCGGGGCCCAGGAACAGCCCCTGGTGTTCCGACTGCAGTTCCTCCAGTGAGACATCGCGCCCGAGACGTGTGGACGGCCGGAAATCGATTCCGGGAAGTGCCAGGATCCGGTCGAGTTCCTGGTCCAGAATCAAGGTCGGCAGACGGTAGTGTGGGATCGCGGTGCGCATGGTACCCCCGGCCACGGGCATCGCCTCGATCAAGGTAACCCGGCAACCTTCGCGCAGCAGGTGATAGGCGGCGGCCAGCCCGGCAGGGCCGGAACCGACCACGGCCATTCGTGGTGCGTTCGGACCCGGCGCGGAAACGGGGTATTCCCAGTGTTCGCGCAGCGCTTCGTCGCCCAGGAAGCGCTCGACGCCGTGGATGGTAATGGTTTCGTCGTAGTGCCCGCGGTTACAGGCCGACTCGCAGGGGTGGTGGCAGACGCGGCCGGTGATGGCCGGCATCGGATTCGCCGCGACGATGGTCTCCCAGGCTCCACGCAGGTCACCGTTCTCGACCTTGGCCAGGTATGCCTGCGCATCCTCGCCCGCGGGGCAGGCCGCGTGGCAGGGTGCGGCACGACGATCGTGAACCGGACGTTCGACCCGCCAGGTACCGGTCTTGAAGTCCAGGGAGGTTCCGGGTCGGGCATAGGCGCCGGGTGGAATTTCGATCATGTTCGTCTCGCTTGCATCGGTTGATGGGCGGAATATCGGCTGGGCCGATTCTGCGCCAGGTTTTTCGGTCAGGCCCAGCGGTCACCACCCCGGTGGACCGTGTCGGCACCCTCGGTATCGTATTTCTCGACCCCGACGCCACGGAGTTCGAAACGTTCGATATTGCGGTTGGCGATGGCCTGCAGGTGCTCCAGTTCCTTGCGAGCGCGGTAGGCGTCCGCGAACAGGTGCCGGAAACGGTTCTGCAGTTTCAGGTACTCGGAAACGGGCTTCGGGTCACGGATCGGCAAGGTGCCAATCAGCTCGCCGCGCTCCATCTCGATGACCGGGAAGAGCCCCGTCTGCACGGCCAGCCGTGCGACCTCGATGGTCAGGGATCCGTCGTGGCCCCAGCCCAGCGGGCACGGCGAATGGATCTGGAGAAAGCTTGCGCCCTCGGTGTCCATGGCCCGGCGGACCTTGTTGCGCAGGTCCGAGGGGTAGGCGACCGACGCGGTCGCGGCGTAGGGAATGTGATGGGCGGCGATGATGGAAAGAATGTCCTTCTTCATGTGCCGTTTGCCCATGCGTACGGCACCTGGTGGTGAAGTGGTCGTCATTGCGGCATGCGGCGTCGAACCGGAGCGCTGTACACCGGTATTCATGTAGGCCTCATTGTCGAAGCAGATGAAGAGCACGTTGTGCCCGCGCTCCATCATGCCGGACAGGGCCTGGAATCCGATGTCGAAGGTCCCGCCGTCGCCCGCGAATGCCAGTACCTGCGTGGCGCGCCCTTGCTGCTTCAGCGCAGCCTCCATGCCGGCGGCGACCGCGGCCACGTTGCCGAACACGGAGTGGATCCAGGGCAGGCGCCATGCGGACTGGGGCCAGGGGGTGGTGAAAACCTCCAGGCAGCCGGTGGCGTTGGCGATCACGACATCGGGTCCCGCCGCCTCCGTGGCCAGGCGTGCGGCCAGGGCTTCGCCACAGCCCTGACAGGCGCGGTGGCCGGATTCCAATCCGCGGAAGCGGGGCTGCCGGGCGCGGAGGGCATCCAGTGATTGCAGTGGCTGTTCATTCATGACCATTCCTCGAGTCAGCGGTCCGCTTCCGGTAGCAGGGTGGGGTCGGCGTCAATGATTGCGAAACCCTTGGGACGGTCTTCGCCCAGCACCGCCTCGACCAGGCTCTTGTACAGGTCCAGGGTGAGATCGCGGCCGCCCAGTCCGGCGGCAAAATTGTGTACTGTCGGCGGTGCCTCCATTCCCACTACCGCCGTTTGCACCTCGGGTCCGACGATGCCCCCGGCACCGGGCGACAAGGCACGCTCCAGGACGATCAGGACATCGAGACCCTCGCAGGCCTTCCGGAGAGCCTGTGCCGGGAACGGTCGATAACTGCGCAGCTTGATGAAGCGGGCACGCGGGAGGGAGGGGTCTTCATCCATTGCGTCTTCGAGGGTGCCGAGGACCGAACCGAGAGTCAGGATACCGAGCCGCGCCTCGGAGTCACCACGGACTTCCAGTAACCCTCCGCAGCGCCGACCGACCACCGTGGCCCAGTCCTGGTCAGCGGACTCGATTTCCGTCTGGGCCCGAAGCAGGGCCTGATGATGCGCGTGCCGGACCTCGCTGAAATGCTCGGGTGCCACCAGGGTACCCAGGCTGCGCGGATCGGACGGATCGAGGCCATGGCGGAAACGATATGCGGGCAGGTATCCATCCACCTGCTCGGCACTCGGGAGTTCCAGCGGCTCGAGCGTGTGGGTCAGGGTAAAACCGTCCACGCAGACCATCACCGGCAGTTCGCAGCGTTCGGCGATACGGAAGGCCTGTACCGTGGTGTCGATCGCTTCCTGATTGGTCGCGCAGTAAAGCTGAATCCAGCCGGCATCGCGGACCGCCATGGAATCCTGCTGGTCGTTCCAGATGTTCAACGGCCCGGACAACGCCCGGTTGGCACAGGTCATCACCAGAGGAATGCGCAGGCCGGCGATGTCGAAGAGCACTTCGGCCATCAGGAGGATCCCCTGCGAGGCGCTTGCAGTGTAGGCCCGCGAACCGGCTACGGCGGCGCCCAGCGCGACCGATGCCGCAGAGTGCTCACTCTCGACGCTGACCATTTCACATTCCAGCGTGCCGTCGGCGACCAGCTTGGCAATACCCTCGACGATGTGGGTCTGGGGTGTGATGGGGTAGGCAGCGACCACCTGTGGCCGGCACAGGGCGATTGTCCGTGCTAGGGCCTGGGAACCTTCAAGCGCCAACGCCATGAGCAACCTCCCTCCAGCGGCCGGCTTCGACAGTCCCGGCAGCAGCCTCGACCAGTTTCTGGTTCTTTTCGAGCACCGGTCCCTTGAACCGCTCGGCGAGGGCGTCGATCAGTGCCGCGAGTGGCATCAGTCCGGTCAGCGTGATGAAGGCCGCCAGCAGTGCGGTGTTGGGCACCGGGCGTCCGATGTGTTCCATGGCCAGGCGCGTGGCCGGCATGGTGATGATTTCGTTGTCGCCTGAGTCGTCGACACCTGCGTCGGATCCGTCGACCAGTATGGTGCCGTGGCTCTGCAGGCCGGCGAGCGTACCCGCGACCTCCATCAATGCCGGATCCTGGACGATCAGAAACGATGGCTCGCGAACCTGGCAACGTCGCCGGATGGGTTGTTCGTCGATGCGCACGAACGCTGCAACGGGTGCCCCCCTTCGCTCCGCGCCAAAGGCGGGAAAGGCCTGCGCGTAGCGGCCGCCGTCGATTGCGGCGGACGCGAGCAGGTATGCCGCAACCACGTTGCCCTGCCCGCCGCGACCGTGAATCCTGATTTCAAGCATGACTGATATCCATCCCCTTGGGTTGCGATGCGTCATGAGCGTGCAGGGATCGCGAGCGCCTCCACGCAGCAACGACGGTAGCCCCTGAGATTAGCAGACCCGTGGTCGGATTGTGGTAACCGGTTCGCGATTGCCTGGACGCAAAAAATCGAACAAGTCTTCCCTGGAGACGATCAGCGGCTATCATTGGCAGATGGTTGAGAGAAAGCTTTTTTCCGGGGAAATGATCAATGCCTCCGCCAGCGAATATTGCGCGTCGGTGGGGACCCGCCTGAGCGACTATGAACTCAGGGGGGTGTTCATGAAGGGAGGCTACAGTGGCAGCACCATCTTCGAGAGCTTCCGACGCGATGTACCGCCCGAGGCCGAAGTCGTGACCGATGTGCGGTACCAGGGCATCGTGACCGGAGAGAGCTTTTTCTATGCCGCTCGGCGTCTCGAGGTGATGATCGGCACGGCCCTGATCCGGAAGAAAGAAACCCTGAAGCCCTGACGATCGTGGCCAGCAGCGACGCTGCACGATGAAAAGACGGCCCACGACAAACCCTGTCGTCCTCGGGCTTTATCCGTTCCAGGGAGCAAGCTGATGCCAGCCACGATGTCCGACGTGCTTGCGATGCTCGAACGGCTGGTGGCTTTTGATACCGTCTCGCGCAACTCGAACCTGGATCTGATCGACTTCGTGAAGGGTTGGCTTGCCCGACACGGTATCGATTCGCTCCTGGTGCAAAGTGACGATGGTACCAAGGCGAACCTGCTGGCCAGTGTAGGCCCAGCCATGGCTGGCGGTGTCGTGCTTTCAGGCCATACCGACGTCGTGCCGGTGGAGGGGCAACCCTGGACCACTGATCCGTTCCGACTCGCGGAGCGCGACGGGCGCCTGTACGGGCGCGGCACCTGTGATATGAAGGCCTTTCTCGCCATTGCACTGGCACTCGTTCCCGACATGCAAAGGCTGAAGCGGCCGATACATCTGGCCTTGAGTTATGACGAGGAGGTCGGCTGCCGAGGGGCTCCGCGGCTCATCGATACGATGCTTCAGGAATTGCCGCGGCCTGCCGCGGTGATCGTCGGCGAGCCTACGCAGATGCGGGTGGTCAGTGCACACAAGGGCATCGCAGTGCTGCGTACCGTGGTGACCGGACACGAGGCGCACTCCAGTCAGACCCACCGCGGCGTCAGCGCGGTCACCATCGCCGCGCGCCTGATCACCCATCTGGACGACCTCGCCCGCCAGCGGGCGCGAGCCGGGCCATATGCGGCCGGGTTCGAACCGCCCTACACGACCATTCATGTCGGTACGATTCACGGGGGGACCGCAGTCAACATCATTGCACGCGAGTGCAGCTTCGAGTGGGATGTGCGCTCGATTCCGGAGGACGGCCCCGAGGCCATTCTGGAGGCGTTCCGGGAGCACTGCCGGACATGGGTCGTGCCGGGGATGCATGCCATCGGACCGGGGAGCGGAATCGCGACTGAGCTTCTGGTCGAGGCGCCGGCACTGGCGCACGAAGACCATAATTCCGCGATCGAATTGGCATGCCGGCTGGCCGCCGTGGATACTACCGACCGGGTTCCCTTCGCCGCCGAGGCGGGCCTGTTCCAGCGTGCCGGTCTTCCAAGCGTCATCTGCGGTCCGGGGTCGATCGACCAGGCGCATCAGCCGGACGAGTTCATCACCCTGGCACAGGTGGAGGCCGGGCTGGGTTTCCAGCGCAGGTTGATCGACGCCTTGTCCTGATCCCTGCGGCTTATCCTCTGATGACAGGTACCAGTGCCGATGCCAGATTCGAACAACAGCGATCCCCGGAATTTCACCCGCCGTATTCCCGACGGTGACGATCGTGGACGTCTGGTCTGCGACTCCTGTGGTTTCATCCATTACGAAAACCCGCAGATCGTCGTTGGCAGTGTTGCGACATGGGGCGACCGGGTTCTCCTCTGCAGGCGGGCGATTCCACCGCGCAGCGGTTACTGGACACTGCCCGCGGGGTATCTCGAACTGGGCGAAAGCGCCGAGTCGGGCGCGTTGCGCGAGGCCTGGGAGGAAGCCCGTGCGGATCTGGAAATCGATCAACTCCTGGCCGTGTACTCCCTGAAGCGCCTCAGTCAGGTACAGCTGATTTATCGTGCCCGCCTGAAAAGCCCGGACGTCGAGGCGGGTCCTGAATCGCTGGAGGTGGGATTGTTCCGGTTCGATGAGATCCCCACCGGCGAGATCGCCTTTCCTTCGGTGCATTGGGCATTGAGGGACTATCGGGAAACGGCAGATCTCACAGCGTTCGCTCCACGTACGGAACCGTCGGAAGGGGTTCCGCCGGTGATGAGGCGGGACGATTCGGACCGTGGCTGAGAACGCGCGCGTCATCGAAGGCCATGCGAGAGCCAGCAGGGGCACTGGCCGGCTGTGTAGCCATCCGGCCTGGTCATGACCGTGGGTAGATCTACCTAGGTGATCGCGCGGCTTACGCATGCGGCCGCCGTGGGCTAGTTTCCATGGTCAGGGACTTGCAGGATGCGCCGCGAAGAGCGTAGGAGCCGGATCCCAAGCGCATCCGGAGGAGGCAGCGACAGTGGAACATCTTGACGAAGAGTGCATCTGGGTCCGTACCGACGTATGGCTGGACACCGGCGACGGCGATCCGATCCGGGTGCAGACACGAAAGTTGTGCCGCAGTGGCGCGTTTCTCGAATACGCTGGGCCGCTTTCCGGCCGGTCGGTGGAGATCGTGTTTCCGGAGCCGGGCACTCGCGGTGGCGGGCGCCATGTCGATGGCGAGATCGCGGGGCGGTGGCCCGATGGCATCTGGGTGCGGTTCAGTCAGGATCTTCGTTCGTCCTCGGAGTTGCTGATGCGCAACGGGTTGTCGTTTGGCAACGCAAGGGCACCTACACCGATGCAGCCATTGTAAGCTTTCGCGTTCTGGTGGTGCGCCGGTTATCGGGTGCCGGCATGCGGAGGGGTCTCGTGTTGGGTTGTGTACCGGGGGACTGATGGAATCGGAAGGGGACTTTCTGCGTCCCGTTTCCTGTCTGAATTCGATTCCCACGATCCTTCGGAGAACGCCATGCGCCGCGCTCGTTGCCACCTCACGGTTTCCATGACGCTCGCTCTGCTTTGCGCAGGTCTTGCTCCATCAACCGCCGCCAACGATTTTCTTACCCAGCGGGTCATGAGCATGGAAATGGCTCGTGACATTGCCCAGGCCACGGTGGATGCCTGCCGGGAAATGGGCTATCAGACCAGTGCTGTCGTCGTCGATCGTGGAGGACACCCACAGGCCATTCTGCGCGATTCGCTGGCCTCGCCTTTCACCATACAGATCGCTCATGACAAGGCTCGCGCGGTGATCCTTTCCAATGTTGCATCATCGTCTTTCCGGGCCAACAGGGACGATATCAGGATGGAAATGAATCACGTGGACGGCATCCTGGTCCTGGATGGCGGGCTTCCGGTCGTCGTTGCAGGCAGTATGGTTGGCGCGGTCGGTGTGTCGGGCGCGCCCGGCGGGCATCTCGACGAACAATGCGCACAGGCCGCTCTGGACGCTGTCCAGGATCGCATCGACTTTGCGATGTAACCGTCCCTGCGGGTTGGGGCGAGTGGCTCTGACCGCGCGAGAGTTCAGGCTCTGCGGTCGTTGTCGCCCTGTGCATTCCTTTGGGCGGTACCGTTGCCAGCGAGTTCGATCAAGCGGGAACCGCGCATCAGGGACGGGGTGTCACCGGGTACCTCGAGATTGCGGCGCCGGAATTCCTGCCGCATCCGTAGCAGATAACCGGCGAGGGCCCCGCCTGACGAACTGATCAGAAGTACCCCGAGCGAGAGAAATTGGGTCAGCAGTAGCAATGTTCCCAGCCCGGCAACGCCGGCGAACGCGGTGTAGAGTTTGACGTTTGAGCGATTCTTGTCGCGTCTTGATTCGCGCTGGAACTCCTTGCGTGTTTGTTCCACGGCCCTTGCGCGCTCCTCCGCGGTAAGCCGTTTGTGGCGTTCCCGTTCGCGGGCAAGATGGCCCTCCGCTCGCAGTAGCGCTTCGTCCTTGTGGCCGCGGGCCAGCGAGGCGAGCCACAGGGCTGCGAACAGCGCGGACGCCAGGCCCAGCGCAGCGAAGGTCAAGGCCGTATCGGTCGATTCCGTCCGCCACCATGCATAGAGGAGGAGGGCGGTGACGACCTGAACCAGGATCAGGCCCAGAAAGTATTTCAGCGCCAGCGGGGCGCGCAGCCATCGTGGCAAGGTCTTCCTCCTTTCCTGCAGAATGGGATAGCCGCTGAAAGCGACCGATTCAGCGCGCGCTGCGCCATCCGAAGCGAGTCTAGTAGATCGGGCGCCGTTTTCGCCAATGATCCGGTTCGTCGCTGGCCGGGCCGGTGACCCCTCGCACCGCCGCGAGTCCGTCGTTGTCCCTTGACGCCTCCATGGTGGGCCGGTTATTTTCCCAGCGGCCAACATGGTTTTTGCATGATTCTCGACCCCGGTGCGCGAAAGACCGAGCTCTGGATGGCTACCGGAACAGCGCGACCGCATGAGAATGGGTAAGAAAATAGAACGATAACAGGGAAATCCTGGAGGGGTCCAAAAGGGGCGTCCACTCGCTGCAGGGTGGTGTGGTCGGTTGCGGCCAGATTCTGCCGTTCCCTTGACGCCTCGTCCCGGACTTTCTTTCGATATCACCACAGAGTTTTGAGGAGAGGTAATCAATGACGATGTCATTAGTGGGGCTGGTATTCGCGCTGGCGTGCGGCGCGATTGCTCTGGCCTATGGAGTGATTTCCATACGCTGGGTGCTGAGCAGATCGGAGGGCAATGAGGAAATGCGCAGAATTGCGCTGGCGATCCAGGAGGGCGCCTCCGCTTATATGAGGCGCCAGTACACGACGATCGCCGTTGTTGGTGCCGTACTCTTCGTCGTGCTCTGGACCGTGATCAGTGTGGGGTCGGCCATCGGCTTTCTGATTGGCGCCGTGCTTTCCGGGGCGGCGGGTTTCATCGGAATGCATGTTGCCGTTCGCGCGAACGTACGTACAGCCGCGGCCGCGATGGATGGGATGGAATCGGCAATGGCCGTGGCGTTCCGCGGGGGTGCCGTGACCGGTTTGCTGGTCGTCGGACTTGGGATTCTGGGTGTCGCAGGCTATTTTGCGATTCTATGGCTGGTGACTCCCGATGGCGAGAGTGTCGGCTTGTCTCCGCTGGTTGGTCTGGCCCTTGGTGGTTCGCTGATCTCCATTTTTGCCCGGGTGGGTGGCGGGATATTCACCAAGGGTGCGGATGTCGGTGCTGACCTGGTCGGCAAGGTCGAGGCGGGCATTCCCGAAGACGACCCGCGCAACCCGGCAGTCATCGCCGATAATGTGGGCGATAACGTCGGTGACTGCGCCGGTATGGCCGCGGACCTGTTCGAGACCTATGCGGTGACCATCATTGCGACCATGATTCTTGGAACCCTGCTGATCAAGGATCTCGGAATCACGGCCGCCGTCTACCCGCTCGTGCTCGGTGGCGCGGCGATCCTGGCTTCGATTGTCGGCACCTTTTTCGTGAAGGCGCGGCACGGCGGTGAAATCATGAAGGCCCTTTACAAGGGGTTGATGGTTTCTGGCGGTCTGGCCGCAGTGGCTTTCCTTCCGATCACCATGCTGATGATTCCCGACAATGCGCTCGCCACCAGCATGGGCGTTGAAAGCGGGGCGGTGCTGCGGCTTTACGGTGCCGCGCTCGTGGGGCTTGCACTTACGGGCATCATCATGATGGTGACCGACTATTACACATCGACCTCGTTCCGACCGGTGCGCCATCTGGCGGCGGCCTCCACCACGGGCCACGCAACCAACATCATCGCCGGCCTCGCGATCTCGATGAAAGCAACAGCGGCTCCGGTATTGGCCGTGTGCGCCGCCATTCTGGCGTCCTATGCATTTGGGGGGCTTTACGGTATCGCCATTGCTGCCACGGCCATGCTCTCCATGACCGGCATCATCGTGGCGATGGACTCTTACGGTCCGATTACCGACAACGCGGGTGGAATTGCGGAGATGGGTGACCTGCCTTCGCAGGTCCGGGAGACCACGGATGCCCTCGATGCCGTCGGTAATACCACCAAGGCAGTCACCAAGGGCTATGCGATCGGCTCAGCTGGCCTTGCGGCACTGGTGCTGTTCGCCGACTACACGCATGAACTGGTTCACTATACCGGCTTGCTGCATAGTTTCGAGTTGAGCAATCCCAAGGTGATCGTCGGCCTGTTCATTGGCGGCCTTGTTCCCTATCTGTTCGCCGCGATGACCATGGAATCGGTCGGCAGAGCCGCATCCGGCATCGTCAACGAGGTGCGGCGCCAGTTCCGCGAGATTCCCGGCATCATGGAGCGTACCGCGAAGCCCGACTACACGAAGGCGGTGGACATGCTCACCAGCGCGGCAATTCGGGAAATGATCATTCCGTCCCTGCTGCCGGTGCTGGTGCCGGTGCTGGTTGGAGTGTTCCTTGGCAAGGAGGCGTTGGGTGGATTGCTGATCGGCACCATTGTGACTGGTCTGTTCGTGGCAATCTCGATGACCACCGGGGGCGGCGCATGGGACAACGCGAAGAAGTATATCGAGGATGATAATCACGGCGGCAAGGGCTCCGAGGCGCACAAGGCCGCCGTAACCGGCGATACCGTCGGTGATCCCTACAAGGACACCTCCGGCCCCGCCATCAATCCGCTGATCAAGGTGATCAATATCGTGGCACTATTGATGGTGCCGATTCTTTAGCAAACTGTCGGGGCGCCGGTCTCGATCGGCGGGTCCGGGCTGCACGGGGATGTGCCCGTCCTTTGGGGTTGGGCGCAAGTTTCCACCGTTTGGCCACGTGACGCGTCGGTCGGGAACGGCGAGCTTCCGGGATGACTTCCGTAGAAAATTTCAGGAGAAAACGGGAAATGACCAAGATTCGAGTGCAGATGGCGCCGGAGATGGAACTGAAAATGGATGTCGATGTGGAGGGCGTTGACGTCTCCAGCCGTGACTGGGATGTTCAACAGCACAAGGTGGAAGTCTATGCCGAGTTCGAGCGCCGTCTGAAGGCGGCCTTTCCGGAGGGTCTGCGTGTCTACAGTTTCGAGTTCGGCCTGGATCGCGGCTGGCACGAGGAGTTGAACGACGAGTGAGGTGACGATCGAGGCGTGGTGGCTCTGGAGTGACAAGTGAAGGCCGGGATTGCTTTCGCATCAGGCCAGGCGCTTCGGTATCTTGCGAGTCGATCGGCGTTATCGTGGACGAGAATGAATTCAGGGAGGTCTTCAGGGGCTACGATTCCCAGCGTTGTCATTTCAACAAGGCGATCCTGCTCGGCTGTGCCGCGTGCAGTCGCTCGCAACGCGTATTGATCGCTGAACGGGAGGCGATCAGTTGCCTCTCACGCACGGGGCACGCGCGGTGTGGCGATGTCCTGTTCGTGCTTCGGGAGAAGGCCGCATTCGCGCTCGGGATGACCCAATCCGGGTCCGATCTTCCTCATGGCAAGGAGGTGAAAGTCGAATGTGGCGGTTTGGTTGCATTGGCACAACTGACCGGAGCAACGGTGGTCTCCGATGTCGATGCCATACTGCAGGAGGCGATGCGCCGCTATGGTGAACCGGACGCATTTCCCTATGGCGATATCGTCCGTTCGATCAGCCGGTATTCACTTCGCAAGCGCGCGCGCCGGGGTGGATGAAATGAATGGCGCGGCGCATTGACGATGACCTTCGCCCATCCGTTACACTGCGCCTGTCGGAATCGGTTCAGTCGTCGGCCGTCTCCGACATCAAAACCCTGTTCAAGGAGTTGAATAACATGAACATTACACTGAGCCTTGCCCCCATCGTGTCCTTGATCGCCGGTATTCTGATCCTGCTGGTCCCCCGTCTGCTGAACTATATTGTTGCCATTTACCTGATCGTGATTGGTATCCTTGGACTATTCAACGGTGGCAATCTGCAATTCTAGGAGCCTGTCGGACTCAGGCTGCTCCTGCTGCGCGGGTGGTTGTTGACCGCTGTAGCGTTGCGGAGGAAGCGGTACTGCCTCAATGTATTTCGGGTAAACGGCCGGACTCGAGCATTTCCAGGACCATCGCCGCGACCCGTTCATCCGCGCCGCCAGGGCCCAGCCGCTCGCGCACCTGCGCCAGGGATTCCCTGATCGCGGCAAGTTGATGCGAGTCATCAAGCCAGCCGAGGGCCTCACGGCAGAGCGCCTGCGGGTTGGCGGCGCGCTGTATGCGTTCCGGAACCACCTGCCTTCCTGCGACGATGTTCACCAGCGCGATGTACGGGACCCGTACCAGGCGTGAAAACAGCGCATGGCTCAGGGGGCTCATTCGATAGAAGACGATCATCGGCGCTTGTAGCAGTCCGGCTTCGAGGGTGGCGGTGCCGGAACTGATCAGCAGAAGATCGCTGGATGCCATCACATGGTGTGAACGCGAGCGACCGGAAAGCAGGGTGATCGGGAGACCGTCGCGCGATCCCAGTGCATCGAGCATGGTTTCGGTGATCCCCGAGGCCACCGGCACAACGAAGTGCAGGTCGGTCCGATACCGACTCAGACAACGCGCGGTGGTCAGCAGCAATGGCCAGTGACGCCTGATTTCTCCAGACCGTGAGCCTGGCAGGAGCCCGACGAGTCGCTGCGCCGGGTCGAGGCCGAGTTCGGTCCGCAAGTCGTGGTCGGGCGGAGCCACCTGGTCGACAAGGGGATTGCCCACGTAGCGGACAGGAACACCGTGTTCCTCGTAGATCGCGCGCTCGAATGGGAACAGCACGGCCATTGCATCGACGCTGCGCTTGATCCGGTGGATGCGATTCTGGCGCCAGGCCCAGATCTGCGGGCTTACGTAGAACAGGACAGGGATGCCAAGGCCCCGTGCGTAGGCGCCCAGGCGGAGGTTGAATTCAACGTAGTCGACCAGCACGAGAAGGTCGGGCCGGGTCTCTTCCAGGTGATGCTGCATCCGACGCAGCAGCCGCTTCAGCCGCGCATACTGGGTAACGACCTCCCAAAGGCCCATCACCGCCAGCTCGGAAACATCGATTAGCGTTTCGGCACCGGCTGCGCGCATCTGTTCACCACCCATTCCGGTGAATCTCAGTGCTGGGCGCCTGGCACTTGCCGCGCGCATCATGCCCGCAGCCAGGTTATCCCCGGACAGCTCGCCGGCGCAAACGACGATGTGTGGTTGGTTCATTGGCCGAGTCCGAATCGATCTGACTCACGCCCTATCAGGCAACGGCCGAGCGGATGCATTCGCCGATGAAGTCGATCTGCGTATCCTCGAGTTCCGGAAACACCGGCAGAGAGAGGCAGCGCGCCGCGACGGATTCCGATACCGGCAGGCTGGGCGGCGCCGTTTCGCGCCGATCGAACGCGGCCTGCTTGTGGAGCGGAATCGGGTAGTAGATCGCATGTCCGATTTCCGCTTTCTGCAGTTCCGCCATGATCGCTTCGCGATGGTCCGTCAGCAACGTGTACTGGTGATATACATGAGCTCCGATTCCGTCCTCGAAGGGAGTCTCGACGTCAACGTCGGCGAGCACTTCAGCATAGCGCGTGGCGACGCGCCGCCGCGCCTGGTTGTAGGCATCGATATGCTTGAGTTTGACCCGCAGAATGGCCGCCTGGATCTCGTCGAGCCGAGAATTGTAGCCAATCTCGTCGTGGTGGTACCGGACCCTGGAGCCATGATTGCGCAGCTTCAGCAGACGTTCCGCCGCCGGAGTGCAGTTGGTGGTGATCAGGCCGCCGTCACCATAGCAGCCGAGGTTCTTGCTCGGGAAAAAGCTGAAGCAGCCGAAAGCGCTGGCGCTCCCTGTCTGAACGCCGCCAATATGTGCGCCGAAGGACTGGGCACAGTCCTCGATCAACAGGAGCAGATGGTCTTCCGCCAGTTGTGCCAGGGCCGGCATATTGGCCGGTTGACCGAACAGATGTACCGGAAGAATCGCGCGGGTGCGGGGGGTGATGGCTGCCGCCACGGCCTCGGGGTCGATATTGAATGTGCGCGGATCAATGTCGACGAAGACCGGTTCAGCGCCAACGTAGCGGATGGCCTCGGCGGTTGCAATGAAGGTGAAGGGTGTGGTGATCACCTCGTCGCCCGGACCAAGATCGGCTGCACGCAACGCCAGATGCAATGCATCGGTGCCAGAGGCGCAGGTCACCGCGTGAGTCACCCCGAGGTAGTCGGCGAGTTCCGCTTCCAGCGCCTGCACGTTCGGACCGAGAATGAAACGCGTGCTCTCGAGGACTTCGGAGACGGCCGCATCGATGGCTCCACGCAGATCATGATACTGGCGCTGAAGATCGACCATTGGAATCATTGTGTATCTCCTGCATGGCTGGGCTTGACCGCCTTGGTCATGGTATTGAGATTGGCGTAGACCAGATCCGTGATTCGCGTCGCGGCTTCCAGCGCCTGTTGCCCGGCAAACCCACTGGCGATGACCGGGCCTTCGCCACGAACCGCGCCGACGAAGGCCTGAATTTCGGCGAGCAGGGCATCGGCATCGTCGAAGATCCATTCCTCGCTGTGAATTTCCGGTACGCCGGTTTGCAGGTGCGCGTCGCCGAGGTGGTGCAGGGACAGGATCCGGTTCTGGAAGTCCACGGAGGCGTAGCCATGCGGTTGGAAGATCCGCATGCGGCGGTCGGATTTCGTGCTGACCCGACTTGAGGTCACGTTCGCGACACAACCGTTCTCGAACTCCAGACGCGCATTGGCGATATCGATGTCGCCGGTGAGAATGCGTGCACCCGATGCGTGGACATCCGTGAGCGGCGAATCGACCAGATCCAGGATGATGTCGATGTCGTGGATCATCAGGTCCAGCACCACCGAGACGTCTGTGGCTCTCGGCTTGAAGGGTGCCAGCCGATGCGACTCGATGAACCGTGGGTCCATCGGGCGTTCCAGTAGCCGCTGCAGTGCCGCATTGAAACGCTCGAGGTGCCCGACCTGCAGCACGACACCACGTTCCCTGGCGAGCTGGTTCAGCGCCACTGCTTCCTCGATGGTTGTGGTGATCGGCTTTTCCACGAGCACATGGCAGCCCACATCGAGAAAATCGCGCGCAATCGCATAGTGCAGCGTGGTCGGTGTTGCGATACTCACTGCATCGACGCGGCCGAGCAGATGACGGTGGTCGAAGACCGCTTCGCAGCCGTGCCGGGACGCGACCTCACGTGCTTGAGCGGCGTTACTGTCGGCGACTGCAACAAGATCGACATTGCTCAGTTGGGCATACTTGGCCGCGTGCCATTTTCCCAGGTGGCCGACGCCGATCACGGCACAGCGGGTTGGTGGAGTGGACATGAAGACCCCTGTCTGGTTGTGGTCGGCTGCTATGTTAGTGTAGCGCGCCGTGGCGGGCCGTACGCGGACCGTACCGCGGTATGGGCGGCGCCGAGGTGGGCGTAGTGTACTCAATGCAGCAGCTTGTTGGGCCGGGATCGCGGCAGGTCGAGGGGAGTCGATGCAGGGGGATGCTTTGAATGGGATTCCGGCGGGTGCGCGCGCTGCCGGCGTCGACGAAGTGGGTCGCGGGCCCCTTGCTGGCCCGGTGATGGCGGCCGCGGTCATCCTGCCGGAGGGCTACGAATTGCTGGGGCTGGGCGACTCCAAGCGCCTGTCGGCGCGGCGCCGGGAGGCCCTGGCCGCCGTGCTTCGTGTGGACGCCGAATCCTGGGCGCTGGGCAGCGCCAGTGCCGCCGAGATCGACGCGCTCAATATCCACCATGCGACCCTTCTGGCGATGCGCCGTGCAGTGCTGGCGCTGCCAGAGATGCCGGAGCATTTGCTGGTGGACGGGCGGTTTGCGCCGCATGGACCCTGGTGCGCGACCACCGTGGTTGGGGGTGATGCCACCGTGCCGGCGATCAGTGCCGCGTCGATCATCGCCAAGGTGGCTCGGGACGCGTTGCTGGAAGAGATGCACGCGTGCTATCCGGCCTACGGGTTCAATTGCCATGCGGGTTACCCCACCCCAGCTCACCTGGCAGCACTCGTCGAGCATGGCCCATGCCCGGAACATCGGCGCAGCTTCGCGCCTGTTGCTCGCAGCATCCTGATGGAATCGGCTCGGACTCCGTCGCGATGACCGGTTTCGTGCACTTGCGGCTGCATTCGGAGTACTCGCTGATCGATGGGCTGGTACGCCTCAAACCCCTCGTGTCCCGGGTTGCGGAAGTTGGCATGCCGGCGGTTGCCGTGACCGATCATTGCAACCTGTTCGGGCTGGTGAAATTCTACAAGGCGGCGATCGCCGCCGGTGTACAACCCATCGTCGGTGCCGACATCCTCCTGCGCGGTGTGCGCGCGGATGGATCGCTTGCCCGAATGACGCTGCTGGCGCAGAACGGAATCGGTTATCGGCATCTCACCCGCCTGATCAGCCGCGCCTGGCAGGAAGGACAGGAAAAAGGTGTGCCGAGGCTGGACGCCGCATGGCTGGAGGGTGCGACCGACGGGCTCATTGCGCTTTCGGGAACCATTGATGGAATCTTCGTGCAAGGATCCGGCAGCCCGACCGCGCTTACCCGGGGAGTCATCGCGCCGTGGCTGGATCTGTTTCCGGGACGTTTCTATCTGGAGTTGACGCGAACGGGCCGGCCCGGCGAGGACGCGTGGACAGCGGCGGCGCTGGACGCCGCCGAGGTTTTCGATCTGCCCGTGGTAGCGACCAACGACGTCCGGTTCCTCGATGCGAGCGACTTCGAGGCCCACGAGGCGCGCGTGTGCATACACGACGGCGTGGTGCTGGCCGATCCACGGCGGCCGCGACGCTACAGCGATCAGCAGTACCTGCGCAGTCCGGAAGAAATGGCGGAGCTTTTCGCCGATATCCCGGAGGCCGTAGCGAACAGTGTCGCCATAGCGCGCCGTTGCAGCGTGAGGCTCTCGTTGGGGCACTCCGTGTTGCCCGATTTTCCGGTCCCTGCAGGACGATCAGTGGAGGACCACTTGCGTCTGACCGCGCAGGAGGGGCTGCACGCGCGCCTCGAGCGTCACCGTT
>JAABSN010000072.1 GCA_011390385.1 Thioalkalivibrio nitratireducens
ACGCCCTTGGTCACCTTGATGACCTCCTCGGGCAGTTGCAGGCGGGGATGGAATGCGGCCCCCTCGGAATCCTGCAGGCAGTGGGGCGGCCACGGACCGCCCTGCGCCTCGAAGCTCAGGTGTCCCTCCGGGTGCCAGTCCCTCGAGGCGAACACCGGGAGATCAGCCGCCAGCGCGGCGTCGATCCAGGGGTTGACGACATCGACCACCTCATCGCCACCCTCGATGGGCAACGCGCCCCCGGGGCAGAAGTCATTCTGCAGGTCCACGAGAACGAGTGCGTCGCCGGTTCGAAAATCCGTGCCGGGCATATCTTCACCTCCTTCGATCGGAGACTGGTGCGGGGCGCTGCGTAACGGACCGTGCTTGCATCCAAACCGCCGCGGCCTCCGCGTGGTTCGGCCCCCTTTATGCCTTGCCGGCGAGGGCCTCGCTGACCGCCCGCTGGTGTCGGGCCAGAGCGTCGCTCACGCCCACGGGGTACGCGGGCTCGGCGGCGGCCAGCGCTCGAATGGTGTCGGGCAGCCTTGCCAACGAAGAGGCCGCATATTCGCGCAGGCGCTCAAGATCACGTTCGTGGGTGTCGAGCCGCTCGCCGTGCTCCATCACCTTGACCAGCAACGGCTCACCGGGCAGTTCCTCTTCCCAACGCCCGATCATGTCGCTACAAAAGACACCGTCGCGTTCCTCGCGAAAGACCTGCTTGCGTCCCGGCAGGATGGGCTTGCCCGAAGAGAGCTTCAGGCGACCCTTCCCCGCGTACTCGGCAAGCTTGTAGGCGATGTCGAGATCCGGCACGTCGCTGGAGACGCCCATGCTGGTACCCACCCCGAAGCCGTCGATGGGAGCGCCTTCCGAAAGCAACCGCTCGATGGCATCCTCGTCGAGGCCGCCGCTGGCAAAGATCTCGACCTGCTCGAGGCCGGCTTCATCCAGGATGCGCCGCGCCTCCCGCGAGAGGGTATCCAGATCACCCGAGTCCAGGCGCACGGCGCGGACCCGGAACCGCTCCCCGAGCCGCTCCGCGAGATCCACCACCCGCCGAACGCCTTCCAGCGTGTCGTAGGTGTCGACCAGCAGCACGGTGTCGGGATACAGGCGGGCAAAGGCCTCGAAGGCCTCGGACTCCGCGTCATGGGCCTGGATGTAGCTGTGCGCCATCGTGCCGCGCACCGGCACGCCATAGGCGCGGCCGGCCAGCACGTTGGAGGTGCCGGCCACCCCGGCGATGTGAAAGGCCCGGGCGCCCTTCACGGCGGCGTCCAGGCCATGGATGCGCCGGGCACCGAAATCCAGCACCGGACGACCCGACGCCGCGCTCACCAACCGCGCCGCCTTGGTCGCCAGCACCGTCTGCAGGTGGATCTGGTTCATCACCAGCGTCTCCACCCACTGCGCCTCGAGCAGGGGCGCAACGACCTCGAGAATCGGTTCATTGGCGAATACCGGCGTACCCTCCCGCACCGCATACACATCACCCGTGAACCGCAGATCCGCCAGCCAATCGAGGAACCGTTCCGGGAAGAGACCGAGCGACGCCAGGTATTCGAGATCCCGGGGCACGAAACAAAGGTTTTCCAACTGGCCGAGCAGCGAGTCGAGCCCGCAAGCGAGCAGGTAGTTGCGCCGTTCCGGCAACCGGCGCACGAAGAGACTGAAGACCGCGGAACCGTGCAGGCCCTCCTCGCAGTAGGCCTGCAGCATTGTGAGTTCGTACAGATCGGTGAACAGGCCCAGCTCACGGTCACAGGCCGTGATGGGTCCCGGCGGGACGCTATGGCTCATGCGGTCTTCCCTCTCTAAGGGCCATACCTATTGGGCGACCGATCAGGCGTCGAGTTCCTCCAGAATCCGAGCGTGAACGGCCTGGTCCGCCGCAGTGTGCAGTACGAAACGGACCCGGCGCACCGTGTGCAGCCGCGAGGCCTCGTCGGCCACGGTCTGCAAGGCCACCCGGGCGGCCGCCTGCATCGGAAATCCAAAGGCGCCAGTGGAAATGGCGGGAAAGGCGATCCCTCGAATCCCCGCCTCCTCGGCGAGCCGCAGCGCGTTCCGGTAGCAGGCGGCGAGCAGCCCGGCCGATGGCTCATCGCGCCCGTACACGGGTCCCAGGCAGTGGATGACGAAGCGGTTGGGCAGATCGTGCCCGGCCGTGATCACCGCCTCTCCCGGGGCGATCGGCGCAAGCGGCCGGCACTCGGCCTCGAGACCGGGCCCCGCGGCGCGGTGGATGGCCCCGGCCACGCCACCGCCAATCCGCAACTGCGCGTTCGCCGCATTGACGATCGCGTCCATATCCGGCTGGTGCACGATGTCGCCCGTCACGCACTCCACCCATAAACCGTGAACAGTTCTTTGCTCCATGTGCACACTCCTCGGCCAATCGTGCCATCCCTTGTTCGAGGATAGACGACTTCACCACAGTCCCATGCCTACCCCTTCATGCCGAATACCGGCTGTCGGCGCGGGAGAAAGCGGTGCAGGGTGTGCAGTAGGAAGCCGTCCCCGCCCAGCGCGACGATCACCTCCGCCTCGTCGAACGGCACGGGCGGATAGCGGTCGGCAAGTTCCGCCACTGCCCGCTGGGCCGCAAGCGTCCGCGCGGCGACGAATGCCGTCTTTTCGGAGGTCGCGGAACCTCTCCAGACTGTATCGCTCATCCGCCGTCGTGCAGCCGTTCGCCGTGCTCGCGGGTTTCGCGCAGCTCAATGTCGGGCCAACGTTCACGTGTGAGCTGCAGGAGGGCATTGGATTCGGCGAGAAAGACGGGGTTGCCGTCCACATCCTTCGCCAGCCGCGACGAGTTCCCCTTCTCGAACTCGCGCAACGCCTTCAGGTCCGGCGCACGCACCCAACGGGCGGAGCGGACGTTAACCGACTCGAACAGGGCGGGTACCCCGTATTCCGCCTGCAGCCGGTGGCTGACGATCTCGAACTGCAACTGCCCCACCGCACCCAGCACCGGCGGACCGCCTTGAATCTGTTGAAAGACCTGAATGGCGCCTTCCTCTCCCAGTTCTTTGAGCGCGTTATTGAGCTGCTTGGCCTTCAGCGGATCCTTGAGCCGCGCCCGCATGAACAGCTCCGGCGCGAAATATGGGATACCTTTGAACGCTAACGGCTCGCCCTCGGTAAGGGTATCCCCAATGTGGAATTGTCCGTGGTTGTGGATGCCAATCACATCCCCCGCCACCGCTTCTTCCAGCGCGGTGCGCTCATTGGCCATGAAGGTAAGTGGGTGCGGGATCTTGAATTGGCGCCCGGTGCGAACTTGGGTCACGCGGGTCTCCGGGGTCAGGCGTCCCGAACAGACGCGCAGGAAGGCTATGCGGTCGCGGTGGCGCGGGTCCATGTTCGCCTGGATCTTGAAGACGAAGCCGGTGAATGCCGGTTCATCAGGATCAACCTCCCGAGCACCACCGTCGCGCGGCCGCGGCGCTGGCGCCCAGTCGATCACGGCCTGGAGCAGCTCGCGCACACCGAAGTTGTTGATCGCCGAACCAAAAAACACCGGGCTCTGCTCACCACGCAAGTAGGCATTGAGGTCGAAGGCATCCGAAGCACCACGCACCAACTCAACCTCGGCGCGCAATGGCCCCACTTCCATAGGGTAGTGCGCGTCCAGCAGCGGGTCGCCGATGCCTTTGACAGGCGCCACCTCGGCATGCTGGTGACCGTCGCCGGGCCGAAAGCGGTGCATCTCGTCGTTCAGCAGGTGGAACACGCCACGGAACGACTTGCCCATGCCCATCGGCCAGGTAATGGGTGCGCAGCGGATGTTCAGCACGTTCTCGATTTCGTCGAGCAATTCGATAGCGTCGCGCACCTCGCGGTCCAGCTTGTTGATGAAGGTGATGATTGGCGTCTTGCGCAGGCGACACACTTCCAATAGCCGGATAGTCTGCGCCTCCACACCCTTGGCCGCGTCGATGACCATCAGGGCGGCGTCCACCGCCGTCAGCACACGGTAGGTGTCCTCGGAGAAGTCCTGGTGGCCGGGGGTGTCCAGCAAATTGATGACGTGCCCGCTGTACTCGAACTGCATCACCGAACTGCTCACCGAGATGCCGCGCTGCTGCTCCACCGCCATCCAGTCCGAGGTGGCGAAATGGCCGGACTTGCGCGCCTTGACCGTCCCGGCCAACTGAATCGCGCCGCCGAACAGCAGCAGCTTTTCAGTGAGCGTGGTCTTGCCCGCGTCCGGGTGGGAGATGATGGCGAAGCTACGCCGCCGGCGAATCTCACGCGCCAATGGCTGCTCAGTCGCTTTCAGGGTTGCCGTCTCTTGCATGGGCTACCAGCAGCGTCCTTTCTTGAGCAGGAAGATGAGCTGGCCAAGGGGGAGCGGGCGGCTGATCAGCGGCCCCTGTCCCTCGTGACAGCCGGCCTGGCGCAGAAACTCGAGCTGTTCCAGACGCACTACGCCCTCAACGCCGACTTGCAGGCTTTGCTTCTGCGCCGCCAGACAGATTTCGCGAACGCGCTCGGCGCTGGCGGCATCCCCCGGGGCCTGTGTCACCAGCGCCTCGTCAAGCTTGATCGCCTGAGCAGGAATCGCATCCAGATGAGCGGCTTTGAAATCGGCGCTGGCCACGTGGTCGATGGCGATGGCATGGTCCTTGGCGGCAAGCCGTTGCAACAGCGGCACAAGCGTGCCGGGTGCGTTACTCAAGGCCTCGCACGGAAACTCCAGGCGCAGCCGCCCCGGCTTGACGCCGGCGCGGGTGAGAAAGTCCTCGAGCTTCGCGGCCGATGCTTCGTTCGTACAGGTCGCCGCCGAGATGTTCACGGCCACCGGCAGGGCGGGGGCGGCCTGGGCCGTCAGCCGGCCCATTGCCGCGACAGCCAACTCGAGTACGGCATGGTCCAGCAGCCAGCCCACATCCGCTTCCTGTGCCGCCCGCAGCACTCCCGCAGCGGTGATCTGCTGGCCAACACCGCGGTTCCAGCGCACCCGCGCCTCGATGGCGGTGATCTTGCCGCTGTGCAGATCGACGAGGGGCTGGAAATGGGCTTCGAGTTGCTGTTGCTGTATGGCTTGGTCAAAATCGATCGTCTGCATGAAAATGTCGTCTACTCCTTCGAGTTGGATAGGTTTGAACGAGAAGTTGGTGCCCGCCCTTCCCCACTTGGCGCGGTACTTCTCCTGATCGTTACCGTGCAATGTATCGCTGACCGTCTCATGGCCTATGGGACTGAGGCAGCCGTCGATGCTGGCGGAAAGCCGGCGCGATTCGCCTGATGCCCTGAACGGCGCATCGAACAGCGCCTGCAGGGCTTGGCACAGAAACTCGGCCGTGCCACCGGATCGGCCTGCGGCGCATCAGCACGGCGAACTCGTCGCCACCAGCTTCTGTCGCGGCCCGCGCAAACGCGAGACAAGTCACTCCCTCGGTTCGGTCAGCGCGCGCCTGGGGCAAGGCGGCCATCATTACCGCGAGGGGTTGCACGGTGTGCGGGTGACGGTCGTGAACAATGAAGGCCCACGTCCCGCCAGCGCAGGCGCGGGCCAAGTTGTGCAGGATTTCATCCCGCCCATGGAGTGAGCCCAGCGGCAGCAGGGCCTGAACTGAGGCCGCTGCGGACCCCAAGCCGCGACGCGAAGGCAGGATTGGCGTAATAGATGACGCCCTGCAGATCGCACGCGGCAAGACCCTAAGCCGGACCTTCCAGCAGTGCACGCCACATGATTTCCAGGGTGTTATCGAGTCGGTCCGCATGCATCGTCATTGCGGCAACCGGCCGGTGCACCGAACGTCTGGCTGCGTGGTCGGTCGGTCACGCCGGTACGGTGGGGAAGGGAAAGCCCACAACCCTGCTTACGGCGCGAAACAACCGACATCGCGTAGCGGGAAAGACGTGCCCTTGTTCGACCGGCCTAGACTAACTTTTGGCCGGGAAGCGTGAGACCGCATTTACCGACGAAGGCGTCGGGGTCCGGAACGGCGGGCGCCATCCCTATTCAGTGAATCCGGCCAAAAATACCACAGACGCTAATTTTTGGCCAAGAATTCGTGGTCATTGAGCGACATACCCCGGATATCGATCATTTTCGTGACAAGCTGCTCGCCGGCTGCGACGACCCCCTCGACCCGCGTCGTCTGGAGCTCAATCCGGCGGCAACCTGGTGCATCGCCCAGCGCAGAAAAGCGCGATCGTGCAACGCGAATCCGGCTGGACTGGACTTGGCCAAGTAAGCCAGCGCCACCGCCCGTTCCAACTTCGCAAGTTCACCCGGCCCACGTCACAACTACAAACCGAGGGCCAACCGTGCTATTTTTTCCTGTCGAAAGCACTCCAATGTTGCTGTCGAGAGGGTCACTGAAACTTTCCTGGCGGCATACCGGTCGCTCTTCGGTGGTTCTGACCTTCCTTCCTGCCCTCACCCGCGCTTCGGGTTCGGGCCGGTAATTCCAGAGCGCGCAGCGCGTTGCCGAGCAAGCCAAGTATTCGGCTCGGGATGAAGCGAGCCGTCGCGGATGCACTGGTCGACGCCCAGTTTGCCACCGATGCGGACCCCGAATCTCGTTGTTCGACAACGGCGCCAAGCACTCGCGCGTGCCCGGATGCGCTTGGCGAAGTGCCACGTGCGGCCGCGCGCAAACAGGGCTAGCGACCCGCGAAGCTTCCTGTGATTAAGCATGGAACCGATGCCGAAACGGGAAACACGATGCTGGGACTGGCGGCGGCCACGGGTATCGCGACGGTCGCTTGTCTCGGCGCTCGGCTACCCGCCAAGGGCGGCGGCGCATATCGCCTTTGCCTCGATCCGGGAGGTTCTGCCAGACCTCTCCGATGTGCGGCATATACGTTTGTATAGCACGATGAATCCAGCCGGCAGCTGCATGAACGGGTGCTGGACGAGCTGGCCGAGTGACCGGCCAACAAGAGGAGACTGCGAGAAATGACGGCGAAACAGGTCGAATTCGGTGAACGGGCGCGCGAACGCCTGCTGGCCGGGGTAACCAAGCTGGCCGATGCGGTGAAGGTCACCCTCGGCCCGCGCGGACGCAACGTGGTGCTGGAGCGCGCCTTCGGAGCGCCCACCGTCACCAAGGATGGCGTCTCGGTGGCCAGGGAGCTCGAGTTCGAGGACCGCTACGAGAACATGGGCGCGCAAGTGCTGAAGGATATCGCAGTAGCAACGGCGGACGCAGCCGGGGATGGCACGACCACGGCCACCGTGCTGGCTCATGCGATCCTGCGCGAGGGCCGCAAGATGGTGGCCATCGGCGCCAACCCCATGGACCTCAAGCGCGGCATCGACCAGGCCGTGGCCGCCGCCGTGGACGCGCTGAAGGCGCTGTCCCGGCCCTGCACCGACAGCCAATCTGTCGCCCAGGTGGGCGCCATCTCCGCCAACGGCGACGAGGCTATCGGCCGGCTCATTGCCGGGGCCATGGAACGGGTCGGCAAGGAGGGCGTGATCAACGTCGAGGAAGGCTCCGGTCTGGAAGACGTGCTGAATGTGGTCGAGGGCATGCAGTTCGACCGCGGGTACTTGTCGCCTTATTTCGTCACCGACCAGCAGGCCATGACCGCCGAGTTGGACACGCCGCTGATCCTGCTGCACGACAGGAAGATCGCTTATATCCGCGACCTGTTGCCGGTGCTGGAGGAAGCGGCCAAATCCGGCAAGCCGCTGCTGATCGTCGCCGAGGAGGTCGAGGGCGAGGCGCTCGCAACCCTGGTAGTCAACCACCTGCGGGGAATCGTCAAGGTGTGCGCGGTCAAGGCTCCGGGCTTCGGTGACCGCCGCAAGGCCATGCTCGAGGATATCGCCGTGATGACCGGCGGCACGGTCATTTCCGAGGACGTGGGTCTGTCGCTGGAAAAGGCCTCACTGGACCATCTGGGCTCGGCGCGCAAGGTCCAGATCACCAAGGATGAAACTACCCTCATCGACGGCGCCGGGCAGGCGCGCGCCATCACAACGAGAATCGGCGAGCTCCGCGCCCAGATCGACGAGGCGTCCTCCGACTACGACAAGGAAAAGCTGCAGGAGCGTGTCGCCAAACTGGCCGGTGGCGTGGCCATGATCAAGGTGGGCGCCGTCACCGAGGTGGAGATGAAGGAGAAAAAGGCGCGCGTCGAGGACGCCCTGCACGCCACCCGTGCCGCGGTGGAAGAAGGCATCGTGCCGGGCGGCGGAGTGGCCCTGATCCGCGCCCTTGAGGCCACGCGGGATTTAAAGGGCGAAAACCACGACCAGGATATCGGCATCCAGATCGCACGGCGTGCCCTGGAAGAGCCGCTGCGCCAGATCGTAGCCAACGCCGGCATGGCATCCTCGGTGGTGTTGAACAAGGTGCGTGAAGGTCGGGGCGATTTCGGCTGCAACGCCGCCACCGGCGAGTACGGCGACATGATCGCCATGGGCATTCTGGACCCGACCAAGGTCACCCGCACCGCCCTGCAGAACGCTGCCTCCGCCGCCGGCCTGATGATCACCACCGAGGCGATGGTTGCCGAAGTGTCCGCAGAGGCAGAGGCGCCGCCGGAGATGAACGAGATGGGAATGATGTAAGGCCCCCTAGACTCGAGAAAATGAACCACTTTACTCGTGCGAGCGGTGCCTCACGCAGGCTGTCGACATCAGCGCCCAGGAGCTCCGGCAGGCCGACTTCGTCGACCAGGTTCGCCAGGCACTGGGCTTCATGCGGAGCTATTCCGGCAGCTGACCTTGGTGCTGACCGAGGTCGTGGTCCTAGGAGCCTGTCGGACTTGGGCTGCTCCTACTGCGCCGGTGGGAAGAGCGGTGCAGTTCTCCCTGCTTTCTCGTTGCATAGAACCACTATGCGCCTCGAAAACATGAAAAACTGCCCTCGCTCTCCCACCCGGCTCGCTACGGGCACCCAAGTCCGACAGGCTCCTAGACACCAGTGCGGAAATCATGAACCGATTGCTACAACTCAAAGCAGTGGGTGTCGCTTCTCGTTGAATCACTTTGGAAGGGCTTGGTCGTCCCTGCCCCGCTTCACACGGCTGCCGCTACAGGAGCTCAGATCGACCGCGCGCTGGTACTGGGCATCGATCAGCCGGGGCCGACGGCGTGGAGAAGGAGGCACAGCGTTGCTTTCTCGCCGATCAGGGTTGTAAAAGCTTCCAGCTGTGTCCTATTCAGCAACCCAGCGCCGAACTGCTCCAGCACATCGCCAGGGTGCCGAAACCGCGCCACAAGCGCCTACTACCACCGATGCCCACCCAGCAGATCCGCCATGTGCGCGACGGTACGGCGGCTGGCATCGACGATCGCCTCGCGCTCGTGTTCGTAGAGCCCGATGTGGATGTCCTCACCACCCCAGATGCTGTGATAGAAATGATCGGCATCCGGGCTGTTGTAGTAGTCGCGCGCTGTGGCGACGGGGCTCGAATAGTTCGGCATCAGCGGACCTCCTCGATGTATTTCTTGCAGGCAACGTGGATGAAGAAATCGGGCTCGGCCTCGTGGTAGGTCTCCTTGAAATCGCCATAGGTATCGATGGTCTGGAACCCGACCTCGCGCATCAGCCGCCGCACGTAGGCCTTGCGCAGGGGAAACATGTTCAGGTGGTAGGTCGACTTGTCGGGGAACGCGTACTGGAAGCGGGCGAGTCCCTCATCGACGTGTTCCGGCGCCACCGAGACGTTGTCGCCGCAGTAGTAGTAGGTGTGGGCGCTGGAATAGCCGTGGTCCAGGATCGCGTCGTAATTGCGCTGGTCCAGGAGTAGCACGCCATCGTGATTCAGGGCCGAATAGAACTCGGCCAGGGCCTTGCGCCGGTCGTTCTCCCGGAACAGGTGCGTGAAAGAGTTTCCGAGGCACACCACAGCGTCGTAGCGACCGTAGATGTCCCGGTTCAGCCAGCGCCAGTCGGCCTGGGTGGTGCGCATGATGTGGCCGAGTTTGCGGCCGTTCTCGAAGGCCTTGGCCAGCATCTCGGGACTGCCGTCGGCGGTGACGACATCGAATCCCGCCTCCATCAACTGCACCGAGTGGAAGCCTGTGCCGGCCGCGACGTCCAGAACCCGTTTGGCGCCGCGTTCCTTCAGGACCTTGATGAAGAAGTCACCCTCGCTCCGTGCGCGGCTCTCCCAGTCGATCAATTCGTCCCACTTGTCGACGAAGGATGTGACATATTCCGCACGGTAGTTGTCGGTCTCGCGGCGCTCGGTGGGCTAGGACCCGAAATCCTGTTTCATGGTGGTGGACATGACATTCCTCACTGACAAGGGTGTGCTGCGCGCCCCTGCAATGGACGCGGCGAAATTTGCACCCCGGTTTCGGGGAACAAGTACTGCGATGGTGTCTTCCGGCGTCTGCGACGAAGCGGCTGCGAATGACCGCGGCTCTTCTGGCTGGAGAAACAGTCGAAACCCTGCCTCGGCCCCTGAGTGGGCGGCGTTCGTCCACAGAACTCTGCGGAACAAAGGCGACCCTTTGGTCGCACCATTGATGGCCCTAAATGGGCGGCAGGAGTGGCAGCGGGGAAAGAATCTGAGGCTGCACCGGCCCATGAACACACACGAGGGGGAGGCCCCCTTTGTACCCCACCAGCCGAAACCCTTTTCTACCCTGCCGCTTTTTGGCTGGGATAACACAAGGGCGGTTAGCGAGCGCAGGAAATATGAACCGCCTTTTCGCGCGGGGCGGGCTTGGACTTTGCCCCGGCTGGCCGGCCGTCGATCGGGTCTGGGACGCCCCACGGAGCATCAATCCAGGCTCGAATCCCGCGAACCAGCGTCGTCACCACCCTGTTTTTCGGTGCATGCCAGCGGCGCGGCCAGCCGTCGCCGTGGCCGCGCCGCTGGCATCACAACCTTGGAGCTATCGTTGAGAAGGCCGGTCAGTCCTACATCCCCGCTGGGCTGGCGCCCGGCATAGCGGCCGCCGAGTGGCTTCGGGCATACCCGGTTTCACATCCAGACAGGTGAAACTCTTGTCGATGACCGCGGGATCCTTCGCGCAGGAGGTGCCGTCGCGGAGCGACCGTCTGCAGCGCGTCGAGCTCGGCATGCCGGGGCAGGAGGAGTTCGAGCTGGTCGGCGGCTCACCCAGGCATGTCGAGTGGACGGAGGTCGTGCGGCTGATGGTTGTCATCCGCGACGGCGTGACCCTCGACGGCGAGGCAGTGGAGGGCCAGTCTGCCGGCGACCAGTCTGTTTCCTGGCCCGGCCGGCGGCACTCGGCGGGCTCGATCGGCGTATCCTCGCCGAGCGAGACCCCAGCCGCCTGGGCGAGAGGACCTTCTTCGGCCAGTTCGTGATCCACCCGGACACCAGGGTCGGCGCGCTCGACTCGGTTTATCGTTTTGGGCCGACACCGGAACAGGCGGCGATCACGATCGGGGAGCTGTTGTCGAGCCGATGCGGACCCGGTCGTGGGCGACCGGGTCCGCATCGGCAAGAGCGAATTCGAGGTGCGAAAACTCGACGGCGACCGCATCGTTTAGGTCGAGCTCAAGCTGACGGTGGGGGGGGGTGGATGACGCGCCTGCCTACCAAGCCCGCCGTGGGCCCAGCGTTGCCAATGCCCGCGAACCGGGAGAGGCGATCCCGGCCCGCCGGGCAGCTGTCCGATGCACGACGCGTCTGTCCTATCCTGGAGAACCAAGAATGAACGCCGCCAACCATCCGGCCGACGCCGCGCCGCCCCGCACCCTGGTCCTGCTGCTGGCTACACTCTCGCTGTGGCTGGGCGCGCCCGCGTCGGTACCGGCCGCCGAGATCGACAGCGTGACCGGCCACCTGGTCAGGCTCGATGACAGCATGGCGACCGTCAATTCGATCTTCCGCCAGCGCCTGGCGCAAGGCGTCGCGGCCGCGAATCCCGATGCCGACGAGATCGGCGACCTCGCGGCCGACGACTTCTGCGACCCGGAACGCCTCTACCGCTCGGTGCGGCGCGCACTGTTCGATTCCTTCCTGCCCCGCTGGGGCCTGCCCGGCTACGATCTCGACCTGCAGCTGCGCGAGCTGCTCGTCGCTGACAGCTATGTCCTGTCGCTGCAGGATTCGATCTACCGCGACATCGACTTCCTCGAGGGCTTCTCGCTCAACCTGAAGGAACTCAGCGACGTCGTCCGGCTCGACGGCCACCTCGTCGGCCTGGACAAGCTCGGGCACTTCTTCGCCGAGGGCTGGACCTACTTCGAGCTCACCCATGAAGACGGCGAGACCCTCGAGCAGGCCATGGCCTGGGGGCGCGAGCAGGAGTTGGGCAGGTTCGGCTACACCACGACCGGCATCCACTCCTTCGCCGACCTGGTCGCGAACTTCCACGGCTGGCGGTTCTGGAACGCCCTGATCGGCACCCAGGACGACCCGCTGAAGGACTTCGAAGGCAACTTGTTCAAGGATCCGTACGTCGACTGCCAGTTCCTGTTGCTCGACTCCCTGCGCTACCGCAAGCTGGTCCGGGCCTGGCGCCTCGATCGCCGCTTCGACCTGTCAGACTACGTCGACGGGGCGTGGGACGAGAACAACAACTGCAACAGCTACGCCGACCCGGTCATCGAGGAGAAGGTCAGGTCGCGGATCGAAGAGATCGCCCCCGGCTTTGCCTGTCCCGCCAAGCCCGCGGCCTGTGTCGTGGCGCGGCAGCGTTACGGCCGCTTCGCCAGGCAGCTGCTGCATCCGCGCTGCCTGACAGCCAATAGCGATTGAGATGAACCCCGCCGAGTCGCGATTGAAGCCATGAACTCGGAATCGCCAGCAATGGGCGGCTCCAGCAGCGCCATTCCGACGAAAGCAGGCACCTCGACGGGTTGCCTCAACGTCGATCATGCCCATCGAGATCCCGGCTAACCGCTTCGCTCGGCCGCAACGACGGGCCGGTTTGGGTCGGCAAGAGACACCCGATGACCGATGGTGGCAGTTGCCGGCCAAACCCGGCACTCTGTGCATGCTTTTCCAGCGACTGCTGACCCTGACAGTCCGGACACTGATCCCATCCCCATGGGGACTTTTCGCCTCAAACCCGGCGAAGGTTCCTATTCCAGAGCAAACACTTCCTCTGCCATACGCATGGCATTGCTTTTCCTGAACCGGATGTCCTCGTAATTCTCAAGGTACGAAAAGGCCGACTGATCCAGATTCTCGGCCACCTCGAACGGGTCGAAGGCGCCGTCATTGATTGCCTGGAGCGAGCCATCTCGCAACATGACGAGATAACCCAGACTGTCCTTCAGGGCCGCATCAAGCGTGGTCGGTGCACCATGGCCAGGGATCACGATCTTCGGCCTGATTTCATCACGCATGCGCTCCAGGGCAGAAATCCACCGGAGCCCCATATTCGGCTGTATGCCCAGCAAGCGCTCGGCAAACACCACATCGCCCGCAAAGACGATGCCTTCCTCTGGCAGCCACACAAACAAATCGGCCGGTGTATGGGCTCCGCCCGAATAGAGCAATTCGATCACCACACCCTCGACGGGAAGGACGTGGCGATCCTCAAACGTAACGTTTGGATAGGCGGCTTCCGTGCCCGCGAAGGCCTCGCCCAGATTCCGTTCGGCCATGGACATCTGCTGATAGGTCCGGTTCTGCATGTCCTGCAAACCCTCTTCGGCAGCAATGATCTGCGCTCCAACGACACTCAGGAAATAATCGTTACCCAACCAGCGATGATCCTGCCCACCGCTGTTGATTGCCCAGCGAATGGGTTTGTCCGTGACTTCCTGCACAGCTTGTGCGATGGCTTCGGCCCCGGCCCTGGAGCCGCCCGTGTCGACCACGACCACGCCGTCATCCGCAATAATGAATCCGCCGGTCATGTTGTTGCCGAGATTGTCGGGTGACCGCTGTGTCAGCTCACCGACGAGAGCATAGACGCGCTCACTCACCTGAACCGTTTCAAAAACATCGCTGGCGTATGCAGGCGACATCGAAGATCCCAAACATAACATAAGCCCGGCCAGACCGGCTCTCCACTTCGTTTTCATGAACGCGCTCCCAATTAATGTCGCTTGTTGACCTTGATTGCATGACGATCGCTGCACCGCCGAAAGGTTTGATACCATGCTGAGCCTTGCCCCGATCAGAAAAAGACCGCCGCCGGCGCATATCTCCGCGCCATGGAACCTTCCTTGATACGGGGTAACCTCGCTCGAAGGCCCGGTTTACAGCACGCTGCAGGCCTTGAAACGCTTGAAACGTTCGTGGTGACTGCCCGTTTCGGATCGACCTTGGGACGCCGAAAGGGCAGCCCAAAGAAGCTACACTCTTGGCGGGTTTCGAACAAGTGGCGCTTGGCCACACTGCCGCCCATATTGAACACACACCCGGAATCCGACGCTCGCGCGTCCGTCCTCGCGCCCTGGATACCGCGTCGTTGGCTCTTCCATTTGACCCCCTTCCGCCTACCCCGTACCTTTGCCGGCCCGATCCGGTGGCAGGAACTCAATCGATGATTCTGTGTTCGCGGCTCTGGCGCGCCCTGGCCACGAGCCAAACCGCCGCGCTGGCTCTTTTCCTGTTGGCCATTCTCGCCATGAGCATCGGCGAGGCCCTTGCCCACAACGTCACGCCCGGTGACGCGGGCTACATCCAGGAAATCTGGGGAGTGAACCTGATCCCCTTCGCCTATCTGGGCGCCAAGCACATGGTGACCGGATACGACCACATTCTCTTCCTGTTCGGCGTCGTCTTCTTCCTCTACCGGATGAAGGACGTCGCGATCTATGTCAGCCTGTTCGCTGTCGGCCACTCCGTCACCATGCTCGCGGGCGTCTGGTTCGGCTGGGGCATCAACGCGTACGTCATCGATGCGATCATCGGCCTTTCCGTCGTCTACAAGGCGCTCGACAACCTCGGTGCCTACCAGCGCTGGTTCGGCTTCCAGCCCAACACCAAGGCCGCAACCCTGATCTTCGGCTTCTTCCACGGAACCGGTCTCGCCACCAAAATCCTTGAGTATGAGATCGCCGACGATGGGCTCCTGGCCAACCTGCTGGCGTTCAACGTCGGCGTCGAGATTGGCCAGCTCCTCGCGCTGGCCGTGATCCTGATCGTCATGGGCTACTGGCGAAAACGCCCGGGCTTCCTCCGCCAGGCCTACACCGCAAACGTCGTCATCATGTCCCTGGGCTTCATGCTCATGGGCTATCAGATCACCGGCTTCTTCGTCGCCGCCTGAGTTGTTGGAGAGAGATATGTTCAACGCAAACAGACCCAGCCTGGAAGAGCTGCCGAGCTCGGCCCAGCTTCTGCGCTCCACCATCATCGCGGCAATCAGCGCCGTGGTGATTCTTGTCACGGTCGTGCTGCCAGCGGAATACGGCATCGACCCGACCGGCGCCGGCCGTGTGCTTGGCCTCACCGAAATGGGCGAGATCAAGCGGGAACTGGCAGAGGAAGAGGAACGAGATCGGGCGATCCACGGCGGAACGGACACGTCATCGAGCGTGCTCGACGCGGTATTCAGTCTGTTCGTCCCGACGGCGCACGCGCAGCAGGCCTGGCGGGACGAGATGACCTTCACACTTGCCCCCGGAGCTTCCGCCGAAATCAAGCTCGTGATGAAAGCGGGAATGACCGCCGAATACACATGGGTGGCGACCGGCGGGCGGATCAACTTCGACCTCCACGCCCATGGCGATGGCCAGTCGATCGACTATGACCGGGGCCGGGGCGCAACCTCCGACGAGGGTAGCATCAAGGCGCCCTTCGCGGGCGAACACGGCTGGTTCTGGCGTAACCGCGACAAGGCCGACGTCACCGTGACCCTGCAGCTGGGCGGCGACTACAGCGAGGTTGTGCAAACCCCGTGAGTCTCAGGGCGGTCATTCGCGGCTGAGACATGAATGACCGCTCACCACCAGACTGCAGTCCCGCATTCTGTCCCGACGACTGCCCGCTCAGGGTCGCCTCCAGACCCCCGAGCAAAGCACACGCAGCACTCTGCCCGGAGACGCCCTCCCACCTTACCCGCCCTCGCGCCGAACGAATCTTCAGGATCGCAGGGCGGCAGCGTCTGAAAGGTGAATGTCTTGCCGCCCTGTTGCGGGCGGATGGCGATGCAGTACGTGCTTGCGCGCACACGCGGAGGCTCGATCCATGCTCTGGCCACCCGCGCCTGCTTCGCCACCTGCTTTGGATCCCGTTAGACGTCGGAATCCTCAGGGGTGGGCATGGGGGCCCTCTGTCAACCGGAGTGCCGAACAGAAGGAACGCGCGGAACGGAACTGTTGGTACCTGCCCGGAGTGCGCAACGTGATCAACAAACTGGACATCGCACCGTAGCCCCCTCCGATGCCATCCGTGAGACAGCCGAAGAAGCGAGGGGATCCAGAAACAGGGCCACGCCGAGAGCGACCTGTCACGGCCCAGGGTGTACTCTTTTCAGGATCGCGCGGGAGGCAGTGCATTGAAAAAACTGAAGCATGAGGCGGAATTGGTGAAGGCCGCGCTTCTGGCCGGAATGAAATACGGCGAGG
>JAABSN010000073.1 GCA_011390385.1 Thioalkalivibrio nitratireducens
CGGTCCTGGTTCCAGGCCTGGGGGGCCTCGAACGGTGCAATTCGCTGCGCTCATTGACACCCTACGCTTGCGCCTTTCATGTTTCTGGGGTGGCCGCCGGCCATGACAGTTAGCGTGAAAGAACCTGCGTAGGGTGCCGTGAGGCGCAGCCGAACCGCACCGATCCGACGCTGACCTTGCCCCCGGGCTCCCGGGCCTCGAACGGTGCAATTCGCTGCGCTCATTGGCACCCTACGCTTTTCGTTTTCTGCGGTGACGCGTTTCATGGCCATGAAAACAAGGGATCAGGAAACTGCTTGCGCGCCCTGACCCATCGGGGACCATCGATTGCTACCGGGCGTGAGTCACTGCCCTGTGAACACGGATCGTTTATGGGTCACGAGGCATGATGACGGTCCCTGACGAAGTCGGATAGCGGGGTTCGGTACCCACGATTGCACTCTCCCTCGTCTCGTCGATCACGACCATGTGGCCCACTCCGTACAATCCGACCCCCTCCTGGACACTGTGCCCCCTGGCGCGCAACAGGTCGGAAAGCCCATCGGGGAATCCGTTCTCCATCTGCAGGGAATTGCCGACGAAAAACGGCGATGTCGTTGCAGGAAAGGCGGTGGTCACGAATCGCGGACGACTGATCGCAGCGTCGGCCGCGAGCCCGAACTCCACGTGGCTGATGAACTGCTGCAACTGCGCCTGAACCTGGGTGTCCGCGCCGGTATTGCCCCCGAGGATGTATGGGCGCCCATCGCGCAGGACCATGTAGGGGCTCGATGTGTGCCGAACCTTGTATCCGGGCGTCAGAAGATTCGGATCGCCTTCCCGCAGTGCCACAAACCGCATGCGGTTGTTGATATGGATTCCGGTGTTACCGATCGCGTAGAACTGTGCCCCGAGGCTCGTGGTCACCGCAGCGGCGTTACCATCCCGGTCCAGAACGTGGAAGGTGGTGGTCCCCGTCACGAAATCATCGGGAAGATTCGGTAACGGGCTTGTAGGCACTTGTTGGGCAGTCGCGTCCTGCACCAGAACATCGGCGATCGGCCAGGTCAGCACATTGCTCATGTCGATGCGCTGACGCTGGCGCTGTGCGTGGGCTTCCGACAGGAGCGCCGTAACCGGAACCTGAACGCGTTGCGGATCGCCCACGTGGTAGTGCCGATCGGCAAAAGCCAGCTTGAGTGCTTCCACCTGCAGGTGGATCGCATCGGCGTCATCCGGCGTCAACTGGGAAAAATCGAAACCCTTCAGGATATTCAGGGCGATCAGCATCGTGATCCCCTGGCTGTTCGGCGGATTCTGAAAGATCCTGATGCCGTCGCGATAGTCGATGGCCACGGGCTCCACGATTTCGGCCTCGAACGAATGAAAGTCCTCGATGGTCAGGTAGCCGCCGAAGCTGTCGGAGAACAGTACGATCGCGTCGGCCAACGGACCGCGATAGTAGTAGTCTCTGGCGGCCTGAATCGCAGCGGCCCTGCCATCGACCAGGGCTTCATCGAACACAGCCGCCAACGACTCGAGGGTCGCCGCCAAATCGTGCTGATAAACGGTTTCTCCCAACTGCAGGAGAGTTCCGTTCGGCGCGTAGATCCTGGCAGTGTCCGGACGGCTGGTGATCAGGCGAGACTCGCGCCGAAGCCATTGCGCCATCGCCGCACTGACAGGATACCCCTGCCGCGCCACGGCAATGGCCGGGGCGAGCACCTCCCCGAGAGAAAGCCGGCCGTACCGCTCCAGCCAGAGCATCCATCCGTCCCAGGCACCCGGTACGATGGCCTGGTGCAGACCCGCCTCGAAGTACCGATTCGAGTAGTCAGCCACAGTCGCCTTGCTTCCGACCGGCCCGACTCCGTCCAGGCTCGTCACTCCACCGGTCGCGGCATCGTGGTACAGCGCCCAGGTGCCACCGCCGAGGACGCTGGAGAACCAGGGTTCCACCACGCTCAGCGTTGCCGCAACAGCAACCGCCGCGTCGGCCGCGGTCCCACCCGCCTCCAGGATCGCGATCCCGGCGTCGGTGGCCAGGGAATGCGCAGAAACAACGACCTGGACACCCGGCGCCGTGTCCGGAGCCCCGGACCCGGAATCCGAATCACCCCCGCCACACGCCGCAAGCATCAGGATGCCTGTCAATGCGAGTACTGACGGGATCATTCGCAAACGGGTACATACGACCCGGCATCTCCACGTCGACCCATGGTTCGGCACGTTGACTGACAGGCGGGTACGGAGATCTGTGATAACGCTTGAGCACAATCGAATCATGGGAACATCCCTCGCATTACAACCATGAAGATACACGATCAGACCGGACGCTCCACGGGATGACGGATTGGCGTGAAAATCCCCCGTCGGGCGCCGTGAGGCGCAGCCGAACCGCACCGATACCACGCCAGCCTCGCCCCTGGGCCCCTGGGCCTCGAACGGTGCAATTCGCTGCGCTCATTGGCACGCTACTTGATCACCAGGACGCGCCGGAGTCTGGCGACCGCCTCTTCGAGGCGCTCGCGGGGCTGTGTGTAGGCGATCCGGATGTGATCCCGGCCGGAAATCGGACTGAAGTCGGTGCCTGGTGTCACGGCCACGCCGGCATCCCGGAGAATCCTGGCGCACAGGGCTTCCGAGTCAGGATCGAGCGCGCGGCTGTCGGCGTAGATGTAGAAGGCGCCCTCGGGACGCGCGCGCACCTCGAGACCCAGTTCCGGCAGTACTGACAGCAGGAAATCGCGGCGGCCCTCGAGTTCGTTTACCCGCGCCTGCAGCAGAAACTCCGTATCGGTTTCGAAAGCCGCGAGCGCGGCGGCCTGGGCAACCGTCGAGGGCGCGACGAACAGATTCTGCGCCAGCCGGCGCACCGGCTCGATCCACGCCTCGGGCACCACCATCCAGCCCAGGCGCCAGCCGGTCATTGCGTAATACTTGGAAAAGCTGTTGACGATGATGGCCCCGGAAACGAGCCTGAGCGCCGTGTCCGGGGCCCGGCCGAAGACCAGCCGCCCATAGATCTCGTCCATGATCAGCAGGCCACCACGGTCGCGCACGACCTCGCCGATCGCCGCCAGCTCGCTCGGCGGCAGCAGCGTCCCGGTCGGGTTCGCGGGCGATGCCAGCATCACTGCGCGGACTCCCGGCACCCAGGCGGCGTCGATCTGCTCCGCGGTCGGCTGGAAGCCGCTCTCGGGCGACACTGCGACCGGGACTGGGCGCGCGCCCAGAGCCGTGACGAACTGCCGGTTGCAGGCGTAACCAGGATCCGGCAGCAGAACGCCGTCTCCCGCGTCCGTGGCGGTGGCCAGTGCCAGCAGGATCGCTGCCGAGGCACCGGCGGTCACGATCACACGTTCGGGATCGATATCGAGGCCATGGAGTCTTCGGTAATCGTCGGCGATCGCCGCGCGCAACGCTGCTGTTCCATGCGCCGCGGTGTAGCGGGTGACACCGGCCGCAAGTGCCCGCTGGCCGGCGGCGACTACCGCATCGGGTGTCGCGAAGTCCGGTTCGCCGACTTCCAGGTGAATCACATCGGTTCCACCCGCTTCCAGAGCCTGTGCCTCAGCCAGGATCTGCATCACCCGGAACGGCTCCATCGCGGCGGCGCGCACGGACAGGGGCGGAATGGCCTGGGCCATGGGCTGGATCAGCGCCGCTTCACATGCTGCAGCAGCCGCTTGCGCTTGCGCTGTTGCCGCTCGGTCAGGGTATTCTTGCGCCCGGCAAAGGGGTTCTTGCCGGTCTTGAATTCCATCCGCAGCGGCGTGCCGACCAACTGCAGATTCCTGCGGAAAAAGTTTTCCAGAAAGCGTTTGTAGCTTCCCGGCAAGGCGTCGGTCTGGTTGCCATGAACGACGATGACCGGTGGGTTCTGGCCACCCTGATGCGCGTAACGCAACTTGATCCGGCGATTGCCGACGAGGGGCGGCTGGTGTTCCGCAACCGCCGATTCCAGAAGCCGCGAAAGCCTGGGCGTCGACAACTCGGCAAAGGCGCTGGCATGGGCCTCGCGCACGTCCTCGAGCAAATGCCCGACGTTCGTCCCATGCAGTGCGGAGACCAGACGCATGCGTGCGAAACGCAGGAACCCCAGTTTGCGCTCCAGATCCTGGCGCACCGACTCGCGAATATCCGGATCCAGGCCATCCCACTTGTTGACCGCGAGCACCAGCGCACGCCCCGCTTCCAGCACCATGCCGAGCAGGTGGGCGTCCTGATCGGCGATTCCGGCCCGCGCATCGAGCACCATGATCACGACATGCGCCGCTTCGATCGCCTTCAGCGTCTTGATCACACTGAATTTCTCGACGACCTCATGAACCCGCCCGCGCCGTCGCACGCCGGCAGTGTCGATCAGGGTGTAGTCCTGCCCATCACGCGCAAAGGGAATGAAGATACTGTCGCGCGTGGTTCCGGCGATCGGCGTCGCCACCACGCGTTCTTCACCGAGCAGGCGGTTGATCAGCGTCGACTTGCCGACATTGGGCCGACCCACCAGTGCCACCCGGATACCCGGCCAGCGATCCAGAGCCTCCTCGGCATCCAGAACTCCTGCGTCCGTACCTTCGGCTTCCGCGACACGCGCCTCGACTTCATCGCGCACCCGCTGCATCAACCCGGTGACGCCCCGACCATGCGCGGCCGCAATCGGAAGGATGGTGCCCATACCCAGGCCGTGAAATTCGACAGTGGCCGAATCGATATCGAGACCGTCGGTCTTGTTCGCGACGAGCAGCGCTCGCACTCCCTGCGCGCGCAGGTCCCTGGCGATGATCTCATCCTGCGCACTCAACCCGGACCGCGCGTCGACCATCAGCAGGACGAGGTCGGCTTCGGCAATGGCCTGCCGCGTCTGCTGCGCCATCGCCGTATCCATGGTTTCGTCCTCTCCGGACAGCCCCCCGGTATCGACCACCATGTAGGGAAAACCGCCGACCCGACCGATGCCGTACTGGCGATCACGGGTCAGCCCCGGCATATCCGCAACCAGGGCGTCACGCGACCGTGTCAATTGGTTGAAAAGGGTCGATTTGCCGACATTGGGACGCCCTACGAGGGCGATCACGGGAATCATCTGCCGGCCCCGGCTTTGGCCTGCACGAGCAAAGCCCGATGCGACCACATCGGCACCGGCTTCGATCGCGATGGCGCCGGTCGTGACCAGTCGATGAGCGCCGGATTCAGCACCGGTTTCCTGCACAACCTGGCGCAGCGTTCATGCAAATTCCGGCAACGCGCGTCGATCTGCGCCTCACTCATTGCCCACACGTGCGCGGATCGCACTGATCTGCCCGCCGCCGCCGACCACGTAAAGCACACCATCAGCCAGGACCGGCCGGCTCACGATCGGGGCCGATCCGACGCGGGTTCGGGCCAGAATGCTGCCATCCCGAACATTCAGCCAATGCAGATACCCCTGATAATCGCCGACAACGGCCTGATCACCGACCGCCACGGGTCCGGTCACCCCGCGCAGACGCAGTCCGCTCTGCTGCCACAGATCGCCCCCGTTGCGCGGATCGAGACCCCAGACGTGGCTATCCGCCGCCGTCATCACGAGCACACTCGCTTCGCTGTCGATATCGCCACCCTGATACGAGGAAAAGTCCCGCGCCCAGATCAGATCGCCGCTGCCGAGCGTAACCGCGGTGAGGCGTCCCTGGTACGTGGGCGCGAATGCCACGCCCCGGTAAAGCGGAATATGGCCGTCGACGTCGATCAGGCGTTCCAGCTCGGACCGTCCCGAGGGAGCGGCAACGGTACTTTCCCAGAGCACGTTGCCCCGGTTGGCACCGAGCATCAGCAGGCGACCGTTGTCGAAGCCCGCGAGAACCCGACCAGGCAGCACCTGCGGTACGTGGACGCCACGCAGGCTCAGGGCCGGCGTCGTGCGCAGCACCGTCCATCGCACCGTGCCGGACGCCCGATCCAGAGCATACAGGCGCCCGTCATTGGTCCGGGCAACGACGATTCCGCCGGCGACTGGCGAAAGCGCAAGCACCTCACTGGAGAGCCGGGTGCGCCAGATTTCACCACCGTTGTCCAGGTCCAGTGCAATCGCATCCCCGTCCATGGTGCCAACGGCTGCGATCCCCTCGCCGACACCCACGCCGAAGGCGACACGCGCGTCGTCCAGGCGGGTTTCCCAACGGGGGCTCCCGGACTGCCTGTCCAGTGCGCTGACGCGTCCTCGGGAATCGGCAACAACGACGAGACCGTCGGTCACTCCCGGCTTGAGCTGCCACAGGAATCGGTCTTCACCACTGCCGATCGAGCGCGACCAGAGTATGTCCGGGCTGCCAACGGCGGCGAAATCGGGCAGTGGTGCGGGCGGCTCGCTGGTATCCCGCGTCCACAGACCACAGGCCGAAAGAAGCAACAACAGGGCAGCCGCAACCCAGAGACGCAACACGATCGGGATCATGGTCAGCAGTACCCCTCAGGCAGAAAGTTCATCGAGCTTCAGGCGCAGAAATTCGGTGTTGAGTCCCGCTGCCAGCGCTTCCTCGTAGTACTGTCGCGCACGCTCGGTCTGTCCTCGCGCACGCGCAATATCGCCATGGATTTCCGCACGCAGTCCGGCAAAAGCATCGGCAGCGACATCGGCCAGCAGCGTTTCCGCCTCGTCCAGACGATCCGCGGCAACCAGATGCCGGGCCAGACGCAGGGTCACGATCTGACGGTAGCCACGGTCATGGGCCGCCTCGCGCGCCTGCTCCAGCGCATGGATCGCCCTTGTATCGTCCTGCTGACGCACGGCAGCATCGGCCATGATGGTCCATGCCATCGCTGCGTAGGGAGTCCCGCGTCCCTTCTCGGCCAACTCGGAGGCGACCGCGACGGCCTGCGTGTATTGTCCGGCTCCGACATGCGACAGGGCGGCCGAATACATCTCGGAGGCCGCCTGCGCGCGCGCTTCCTGGCGATCCGTCCACCAGTTCCAGCCAAACAGACCGGCAATGCCAAGAACCAGACCCCCGATCACGGCAACACCGTTCTCGGACCACCATTGCTTGATTTTCTCCGCTTTTTCCTCGTCGCTGAGATCGCTCATCTGTCCGTTTTCTCCAGGTTATCGCTTCAGGCGTGCGTGCATCAGTGCCGCAAGATCGTGCTGGGCCACGGTCAACTGCCCGCCTTCCGCATCACGCAATGTCTTGACCACCACCGTATCGGCTGCCATTTCGTCGGGACCCAGAATGAGCGCATGACGGGCACCGGTCCTGTCCGCTTTTTTCATCTGGGCCTTGATGCTCCCTCCGCCGCAGTTCAACACCAGCCGCAAGTCCGGGAGCTCGTCCCGCAGTCGTTCGGCGAGCGCCAACGCCCGCGAATCCATGTCGCCGGGAACTACCAGGTAGACGTCGGGACCATCGGGTGGCGCCAGCGTATCCTGTTCCGCCAGCAGGGCAACGAGCCGTTCCAGACCCATGGCCAGACCGATGGCTGGCGTCGTGCGGCCGCCCAGCTGCTGCACCAGTCCGTCATAGCGGCCCCCGGCGCAAACCGTGCCTTGCGCGCCCAATTCCTCGGTAATCCACTCGAACACCGTGTGGGTGTAGTAGTCCAATCCGCGCACCAGACGTGGGTTGTGCGTGTAGGCAATCCCCATGGCATCGAGATGAGCGCACAGTGTATCGAAATGCGCCCGGGACTGGTCGTCGAGATCATCGAGCAGCGTGGGTGCCGATCGCGCGATCGCGGCTGTATCGGGGTGCTTGCTGTCCAGAAGCCGCAGCGGGTTATCGTACAGGCGTCGAACCGCCTCGGCGTCGAGTCCGTCCCGATGGGCCTCGAAATACGCGATCAGGCGTTCCCGGTAACGCTCCCGGCTTCCCGGGGTGCCGAGGGTATTGATCTCGAGGCGAAGATCGCGCAGGCCGAGCACTTTCCACAAACGGGCAGTGAACGCCAGCAGTTCTGCGTCCACGTCGGGCCCCGGAATTCCGAAGACCTCCATTCCGACCTGGTGAAACTGCCTGTAGCGCCCCTTCTGCGGGCGCTCATGGCGAAACATCGGCCCCTGGTACCAGAGACGCTGGACCTGGTTGTGCAGCAGACCATGTTCGATTCCCGCACGCACGCAACCCGCGGTCCCTTCGGGGCGAAGACTCAGCCGGTCGCCGTTGCGGTCCTCGAAAGTGTACATCTCCTTCTCGACGATATCGGTGACATCACCGATCGACCGGGCGAACAGTTCGGAGAATTCCACTGCCGGCAGACGGATCTCCCTATAGCCGTAGCTGTCGAGCAACGTCCGCAGATGCGCTTCGAGAAACTGCCACACGTGGACGGCGTCGGGCAGGATGTCATGCATCCCGCGGATCGACTGTATGGCCCTCATGCCAAGTCTCCGGCGCCACCGTCTGGGATACGCATCATCATTCCGCGCTCAGGCTGAACCGGGCGGTAAGGTCCTCGCGCGTGAACGGAGCCAGATCCACGGCCTCCCCGTCCCGCTCCAGACGCACGGCAGGCGCATTGCCCAGGACAATTCTGGCCGGCAGCTCCACTGCTGCCGTCTGCTCATCCCCCGCGTGGAAAATGCCGCGAAGCTCGATCCGGTCTCGGGACGAACGGACTTCAACCCAGGAAGTGGCGTCGAACGACAAGGTGAGGACGGTTGCCCCCTCGGACGCGACCGGAGTATCGATTGGCGCCCCGCCATTCGCCGGCACCGCTTCGGGCGCTACGGTTTCGTCGACCTCGGAAACCGGATCATCAGTCGCCGGCCCGGCCTCCGGTTCGAGGGCGAGAGGGTCGGAAACGGTTCCGAACGGGACCGGATCCGGTATCCAGTCCATTTCCGTGGCAGGCTCCGGAAGCGATGGCTCGCCCTGCTCGGGTGCCGGAGAGGGCGTATCGGAAACCGAGGGCTGCTCAGCACTGCTGAGCCAGTCCATCAGGCCGGAGAGGGGGTTCCCGCGGGTGTCGTCGGTCCAGGCATGGACGCCAAGGCCCAGTACCAGCAACACGATCACCGCCGCGATCCAGTACCAGACACGGCCCCCTGATGACCCTTGACCACCCGCCAGATCGCGCTGCACCGAAGCGCGTGGCGGGAGCTCCGTGTACCCCAGGGTCTCGTACGCCTGGATCCAGCGATCGGCATCGTCATCGAGTTCCCTGGCCACGGCACGGAGATAACCGCGCACGTAGGCCGGCGCCATCGATTCGAATCGGTTGGCTTCGAGATTCTCGATCACCCGCTGTGGCAGCCGCGTCCGGAACGCAAGAGCGCTCACTTCCAGTCCGAGCCGATCGCGTGCCGCCCGGATGGACGCACCCGGATTGCCCGGCCCCGAGGCGTCGAGTTCAGTTTCCGAAGGGCGAGTGCGGGTCGTCAGACCAACCGCGACCGACACCGCAGGTTCGGCATCTGAAACCGCTTCCACTCGCGGCGGATCATGGTCATCCGCTGACACCGAAACGTCACCGGAGTCCACGCCTTTTGCCTCGGCACGCAGCCCGGTAGGGATCGACGTTTCCTCATCCAGTTCGTCGAGTTTCCCGAGAACGGGGTCCCTGTCCTTGCGTTCAGCCACGCGAATCACCCTGACGATGTAGCTCGGCAGCCTCCTCGCTCTCGGGGAACCGCCGTTGCAATCTGCTGGCGCAATGCTGTGCATCTTCGCGGTTGCCCAACTGCAATTCGGCCCGGTAGCACAGCAGCAGCGACTGTGGTGTCACCACGCCAAGCCCGGCGAGTCGGGAAAGGAATGCCCGCGTCTGCAGGGGTCGCCCATCCGCGTAGGTCAACAGAGCCATTTCGTAGAGGGCCTGGGGATACTCGGGATCGACGGCCAGCGCCTCACGGAGACGCGCCTCCGCGCGATCGACCCGCCCCATCCGTGCGTCACACGCCCCTGCCGCGACGAGTGCCACTTCACGCGCGGAGTACGACCGGTTCGCGATCGCCTTGGCAAGCAATGCCTGTCCCTGGTCGAACTGGCCCTGGCGACAGAGGAGATCACCGAGGTTCGTCTGGACGTAAGCGTTTCCGGAGTCCAGTGCAAGCGCCCGCCGGTAATGCTCCATCGCCGCGTCGGGCGCGCCCTGACGCTCGCGCAACGACGCCATGCCAAGGTGGGCCATGGCCAGCTTCGGATCGAACTGCAGAGCACGATCAAGGGCGCGCTGTGCCTGGGTGAGTTCGTTCCGACGCAGGTAGCTGATACCCAGTTCCGCGTTGACCTCGGCCGCGCGCCGCTGATCGACCGAAGCCTGGGGTTTCGCACTGGCACAGCCATTGAGAAAAATGGCAGCAAGCAGCACTCCTGCCAGCACCTGCAGGCTGCCCATGGCAGCCACCGGGGCCATCATGCTGAAACTCCCGACCGCTGCGGCAACTCGGCGTGCAGGCGAATCATGCGCAGGCCACGACTGCTGCGGTCGGCAACCTGCCCGACGAGCTGGCCACACGCGGCATCGATGTCATCGCCACGCGTGCGCCGAATGATGGTGACGAAACCCGCATCGTCCAGCAGGCGCTGAAAGGCACGCACGGCATTCATCGACGGCCTGACGAACGGAGACCCGGGGAACGGATTGAACGGTATCAGATTGATCTTGCACGGAATATCGCGCAGCAAATCCATCAGCTCGTGCGCCTGCGCCGGTTGATCGTTGATCCCCGCGAGAAGAACATACTCGAACGTCACCCGGTGGTGCCGCGCGCCGTCCCGGGTGTACCGCCGGCACGCGGCGAGCAGTTCGCGGATCGGGTACTTCCGGTTGATCGGGACCAGGCGGTCACGCAGCGCATCGGTCGGTGCATGCAGGCTGACGGCCAACGCGACATCGGAGACCTGTCCGAGACGGTCCAGTGCCGGAACCAGCCCCGAGGTACTCACCGTCACCCTGCGCTTGCTGAGCCCATAGGCATTGTCGTCGAGCATCAGATCGATGGCATCCACCACCGCATCGAAATTGGCCAACGGTTCTCCCATGCCCATGAAGACCACGTTCGTGACGGCACGGGACCGGCCGTCGGGAATCGGCAGCCGGCTGTTGGCCAGCCATATCTGGCCGATGATCTCGTGCGCCGTGAGGTTGCGGTTGAACCCCTGCTGTGCCGTCGAACAGAACGTGCAGTCGAGCGCGCAGCCAACCTGAGACGATATGCACAACGTGCCGCGATCGTCCTCGGGGATAAAGACCGTCTCGATGGCGTTGCCATCGGCAAGGCGCAGGACCCACTTCACGGTACCATCGTCCGAGGAGCGTTCCAGGGCGATCTCCGGGAGCACGAGTTCGGCCAACTGACCGAGTTGTGCTCGCAACCCTTTGGAGATGTCGGTCATCGCATCGAAATCGAGCACGCCGCGCTGATGAATCCACTTCACCAGTTGCGTCGCACGAAAACCGCGCTCGCCCCATTGCTCGAACTGCTCCGCCAACCGCTTGCGGGGCATACCAAGCAGATTCAGGCGATTGGCGGAAACAGCTGACATGGCTTCTCGATCTTGATCCGGAGTGGTTTCAGTGTAATGCACGGCGCGGCACGGCGCATGCGAAACATGCGCCACGGATCACCGACTCACGGATCGACCGGGACAGCACCCGGACCAGGCGCGGCAGGCGCGGCGCAGCCCCTGTCCCGGAATACCTCGGGTTCCCCGCGGCTCAGCGGGTACGGGGACAGATACCATCGTCGCCGAAGAAGAAAGCGATTTCGTTGCGAGCCGTGTCCGGACCATCAGAGCCGTGAACCGCATTTTCATCGATGCTGGTCGCGAAATCCGCGCGGATCGTTCCCGGTGCTGCTTCCTTGGGGTTGGTAGCACCCATGATTTCACGATGCCGGACGATGGCGTTATCGCCCTCGAGTACCTGCACCATCACCGGACCCGACATCATGAATTCGACGAGATCGCGGAAGAAAGGACGCTCACGATGCACCGCGTAAAAACCCTCCGCCTGTTCACGGGAGAGATGCAACATCCGGGCTGCCACGATACGCAGGCCGCCCTTCTCGAAGCGGCTGTAGATCTCTCCGATCACGTTCTTGGCAACGGCATCGGGCTTGATGATGGACAGGGTACGTTCGTCGGACACGGGCAATCTCCTTGGGCAATGAAAAGGCGCGGCCCGCCGGAAGGCGGGTCGGGACATGAAAATGGCCGCGTAGTCTAGCCCCCGGCATGGGAAATGGACAAGCAGCGACGAGGTCAGCGCACCGTTGCCGTCGCGTCAGACCTTGGCACGACCGCCGGAATGCACTGGGGCTTCGACAATCGGGATATGGGGTCGCTGCTGCCCTGCGTCGAAACCGGAATTCGCTCGAGCCTCCAGGTGACGCTGCAGGACATCGGCCAGGGAGCGGCCCCGCAGGAAAGCCTCCAATTCGCGGCTCAACTCGACCCAGAGATCATGCGTCAGACAGCGGGACTTCTGGTTGCAGTTTACCAGTCCGCCGCAGAGGGTCACGTCCACCGGTTCGTCGACGGCGAGAACGACATCGGCCACCGAGATGGCCGCCGGGTCACGTCCGAGGCAATATCCACCGCCCGGACCCCGATGGCTTCGAACCAGCCCATGCTTGCGAAGCCTCGAAAACAGCTGCTCCAGATAGGACAGCGAGAGGCGCTGACGCTCGGCAACCGCCGCCAGAGGCACCGGGCCGTCGCCGGAGTGCATTGCGACGTCGAGGATCGCGGTTACGGCGTAGCGACCCCTGGTGGTCAGCTTCATTACGATCCCGGAGGGCTGATTAATGGCCGACAGTATCGGTAACCGACTGCAGTGATCAAGTATTTCCGGACGTGTTGCGCGGTGAATCCGGCGCATCTTCAGGCTCCAGGCCCTCCAGATCGCTCTGCGTAATCGGATGCAGATCGTCAACGCCCTTGATATCGATTCCCGCCCCTTTCAGGGCCTCGCAGGCTCGCTCCATGCGCTCGTCGAGCTCATGCAGATGACCAACGATGCGGTGGATGGCGTCGGCGACCGGGTCGGGCATGTCCCGGGTCAGGCCGTAGGCATCGAAACCCATCCGGTCAGCCATGGCCTTGAAACGCGGGTTGGGTTCCGGGCGCGGCACCAGCACCCGCGCCGGTATCCCGACCGCCGTCGCATCGGCCGGGACATCGCGCAACACTACGGCATTGGAACCGATGCGGGCGCGTGCCCCGATGTTCACCGGCCCGAGCAGCTTCGCCCCGGCGCCGATCACGACGCCGTCCTCGAGCGTGGGGTGGCGCTTGCCCTTGTTCCAACTGGTTCCGCCCAGAGTGACCTGATGGTAGATGGTGCAATCGTCACCGATCTCGGCCGTTTCTCCGATCACCACACCCATTCCGTGATCGATGAAGAAGCGCCGTCCAATACGGGCGCCGGGGTGGATCTCGATACCCGTGATGAGGCGGCCAATGTTAGCGACAATTCGGGCCAGCCAGCGCAGCCGCGCGCGCCAGAGGCCATGCGCCGCACGGTGAAACCAGACCGCGTGCAATCCCGGATAGGTGGTAAGAATCTCGAAGCTGTTGCGCGCCGCCGGGTCTCGCTCGAACACGCATTGGACATCTTCTCGCAGCCGCTGAAACATGCTCTGCATCGCCTGACGGTGGCAATCCTTTACAATATCATGGCTGGCGGCGTTACAACCCGCCAGCGTGGTCAACCCCGCGGGCGCCCGCCCCCGCGCTCGGCGTGAGTCAGAATACCGCGCAGAATCGCCACTTCGCTGCGGGTCAGCCCGGCGCGCAGATACAGATGCCGCAACCGGCGCATCAGATGCCTCGGCTTCTCCGGGTCAAGGAACTCGATCGCCACCAGTGCTCGCTGCAGATGACCGAACATGGCGTCCAGTTCAGCCTGCGTCGCGGGGGGATCCGGGTCGTACGCCGGCATTGGCTGATCGACGAGTGACAGCGCCATGGCACGACAGGTGTAAGCCATGACCTGCACCGCCGCGGCCAGATTCAGGGAACTGAAGTCGGGGTTGGTAGGGATTTGCACCAGCGCATTGCAATGATCGAGCTCGTCGTTCGTCAGCCCGCTGCTTTCGCGCCCGAACACCAGCGCGACCCTTCCCTGTTGCGCGTATTCAAGAAGGGCACGGGCAGATGGCTCGGGTGCGAGCGGTGGCACCGAATGACCACGCTGGCGGGCACTCGTCCCGGTCACCCAGACGCAATCGTCGATCGCTTCCGCAAGGCCCGATACAATACGGGCTCGTGCAAGAACGTCATCGGCGCCTGCGGCGAGTGCGGTGGCGTCCGCAGCCGGAAACTGCCTTGGGTCAACCAGCACCAGATCGGACAGACCCATCGTTTTCATCGCCCGCGCCGCGGATCCGATATTTCCGGGATGCGTGGTCCCGACCAGAACCACGCGAATCCGACTCAACACCTCAAGCATGTTCTTGTCCTCAATCCGTCAGGGGGGCCAGTCATCGGCGTGCGCGGCGGATATGCTGGCATATCGGCTTACCGATGGCTCGCGCCCAGCTCATTCGCACTGTTTCGGTGCAAAGCAAATGTGTATGACATTGCTATGGATTTGACGTAGGCTGATTTCCGATACTACCCGGACCCACGCAGCACGATGCCCGCCTCGACCACACCTGACCATTCATCTGCACCGGATCTTGAACCGAACGACTCCACCGCCCCGTTCGGCGGCAGTGTGGTTGGCATCGGGGCTTCCGCCGGCGGGCTTGATGCACTCGAGCGCCTATTCCGGAACATGCCTCTGGATACGGGCGCCGCGTTCGTCGTGGTCCAGCATCTTTCGCCCGATCACAAGAGCATGATGGCGCAGCTGCTCGCGAGGCATACCCGAATGCCGGTGGTATTGGTCGAGGACGCGATGGACCTGACCGCCGATCAGGTTCATCTGATCCCGCCAGGCACACTACTCACCGTAGCCGATGGCCGGCTCCACCTCGCGCCGAAGAATCCCCGCCTGCTGTCACTCCCGATCGACCTGTTCCTGGCATCGCTGGCGAAGTCCTACGGCAACCATGCGATCGGCGTGATCCTTTCCGGCACTGGCTCCGACGGCACCCGCGGTGGCGCTGCGATCAACGACGCGGGCGGCCTCTTGCTTGCACAGGATCCCGAGTCCGCGCGTTTCGATGGCATGCCACGCAGCGTGATCGCCACCGGCCGGGTCGACGATGTGCTTCCACCGGAGACTCTGGGTCCACGGATCGCGGCCCATCTCCAGCAATGCCCGGTTCTTCAGGCGCCAGGTCCACCGTCGGAATCGCGACCGGCTGCTGCCCCCGAGCCATCACCGCCCGTCGCGCCACTGGAAGAAATCCTGATCCTGCTACAGCAACTCGCTGGAGTTAACTTCCACGATTACAAGGCAGACACCTTGTTGCGCCGCATCGAACGGCGCGCGCATGTCCGGCGTGTGCCTGACCTGCAAAGTTATCTCCGCCTGCTCGAAGGCGATCCAGCCGAGGTCGTGACGCTGCGCCGTGACCTTCTGATTCCAGTTACCCGTTTCTTTCGCGACAACGAGGCATTCGGACAACTGGCCAGTACCTTGCGCGACTGGATCCAAACGCAGCCGGAACGCACCGAACCCTTGCGCGTATGGGTTGCCGGCACGTCCACGGGCGAGGAGGCCTATTCGATTGCGATGATCCTGCATGAGGTCTTCGCCGAGATGGGACGCTGGCCGGGATTCAAGATCTTCGCCACCGATGTCGAGCAGCAGAATATCGACGCCGCCAGCGCCGGTCTTTACTCGGAGGCAGTGGTTGCCGAGATCGGGCCGGAACGCATCGAACGGTTCTTCGTGAAGCGCGAAAACCACTTCATGATTCGCAGCGTCCTACGCCAGAACATCGTGTTCGCCCGGCACAATCTGCTCGAGGATGCGCCGTTCACGCGAATGGACCTGGTGACCTGCCGCAATCTGCTGATCTACCTGAAGCCTTCGGCGCAGGAAAGAGTTCTGCGGCGCCTGCAATACGCCCTGACCCCAGGCGGCATCCTGTTCCTGGGCTCCAACGAGTCTCTCGGAGCACTCCAGAGCGAATTCTCCGCCCTCAGCACCCGGAACAAGCTCTATCGCGTCCTTAGGCCGGCAAGACTGCCCGATACCCGGACCTCTCCGACCCGAACCACCATGCGCGGGTCTGGCGCACGCAAGCGTCCACCGCTCACACCGGACAGCATCGCGATCGATACTGCGCAGAACCGATTGCTGCAGGATTACGCGCCACCGGCACTGCTGGTGAACACCGGACACGATCTGATTCACGTATTCGGGGACGTACAGCGGTTCCTGACGTTTCCACAGGGATCGGTCAGCCTGGACCTGATCCGCCTTCTGCCGAAGAGTTTCGCGGCCATCGCCATGGCGATACTGCACAAGGCGACTCGTGAAGGCCGGCTGGTCCGCTCGGAACCGATGCCGATGCCGGACCAGGAGTGCCTGGTACGCCTGACCGCGCAGCCCGTC
>JAABSN010000074.1 GCA_011390385.1 Thioalkalivibrio nitratireducens
CGGACTTGGGTGCCCGTAGCGAGCCGCGTGGGAGAGCGAGGGCAGTTTTTCATGATTGCGAGGCGCATAGTGGTTCTATGCAACGAGAGATCAGGGAAAATGCACCGCTCTTCCCACCGGCGCAGTAGGAGCAGCCCAAGTCCGACAGACTCCTAGACCACGTCGACCCTGCTTCAGCGTCATGGCGGGGAACTGGAGCGGGACGCGCGGATCACCGTGATCCCGGGCCGGCTGTGCGTCCGTCGTTCGCGGAAAAGGGGAATCATTGATGGGCTTGGGTGTGGGATTCGTGGTGCTGGCGGCCTTCTTCTGGGGGCTGTCTGGCGGGATCGGCGGCATTCTGATGGCCGATGGCTGGGACGCCTTCGTGGTCTCGTTCTACAGGGGTGCGATCGGCCTCGTGTTCGTGCTCGCCTGGCTCGCCTTGCGGCCTGGCGGCAGCGGCCTTGCCAGCGGTCGGCTCTGGTTCTGGTCAGCCGTGGCCGGCCTGGGCGTGGCGGGCAATTTCGCGTTCTATTTCGTGAGTATCGCGAACGGAAGCGTCGCAGTGGCGGCGACGCTGATGTACTGCGCCCCGGTGTTCGTCTACCTCGTATCCTTCGCGCTGAAGCTGGAAAGCCCCACCGCGCTCAAACTCGTGGCAATCGCATTGGTGATGGTCGGCATCGTGCTGCTCACGCAGATCTACGACATCGGCGCGGGTGGCGTCACGCTCATTGGCGCTGGTGCCGGCCTGCTGGCCGGTCTGTCCTACGCGGTGTTCATCTTCGGCTTCAAGTATGCGGGTGCGCACGGCAGCCCGCAGGCGGTGCTTTCGATTGCCTTTGGAGTGCTCGTGATCGTCCTGATGTTGCCAGGGGATGGCGCGCAGATGGTTGCAGTGCTGAGCACAACCGACTGGCCGTTGTTCGCTGCACTCGGCGTGTTCGGGGCGGGCCTGTCGTTTGCTTTCTATATCAATGGGCTCAGACACACGGCGCCGGCCGTGGCCTCCATCGTGGCGATGATCGAACCGGTTACCGCAACGCTGTTCGGCGTCGTGATTCTGCACGAAAGCCTGGCTTTGGTTCAGATTCTCGGGATGGGCCTGATCCTTGTCACGGTGACCGCACTCAGTGTCTCCTCACGAGCCACACCGCCAGCGCTGGTACAGGATCGAAACACCGATTAGGCGCCGGAGCCGTACTGCGGGCCCTATGGGGTGTCCGCGATCCCGGGCCGGCTTTTCCGTTCACTGCACTCGGTGACTATTTCCGGGTCCGGGGCAACCGCAAAGGGCGTGAACGGCGTACGGTCGACCGAACGCTGGCCCGAGACAAACTTCAGCCTTGGCTCCTCACCAGTCAGTTAGCCGTACCCTGAATCCGTTCCCGATCGGCTTGATCAGCCCGGAACGGGACCCACGTGATCGGCTCGGGGCGCATCGGTTCGGCGCAGGACCTCAAGGGCTTCGCCCTTCGAAGCGAAGACATTCCCCGGGCCCAGTTCGTCCAGCAGGCCAGCGCGTGCCATTGCCTCCCGGACCGGCTTCTTCAGGCCACTGAACATCAGTGTGCAGTTCGCGGCCTTGAGATCTCCGATCAGCGCCCGGACCTTGTCCACTCCCGATGCATCGATGCGGTTGATGCTGTTGCCCAGCACCAGCACCGCACGCGCATTCGGGTTGCGTGCCACCGCGTCCATGACTGCATCCTCGAAATGCGCCACGTTCATGAAAACGAGGGAGGCATCGAAACGCAGAACCACGAAATCCTCGCCCGCGGGGCGCAGGTCATTACTGACCGCACCGGCCAGGGCGCCGTCGGGCCGAACTCCCTGGATCTCGGAACGCGGTCGCACCGTACCGATCAGGAACAGCAGGGTCGCGAGGAAGACCCCGACAATCACGCCCATCGCGAGATCGGGGGCCATGTAAAGGGTCACGGCGAAGGTCAGCAGACCGGCAACACCGTCCGCGCGCTGGATCTTCCAGGCCTCGATCAGCGTGCGAAAATCGAGTAGCCCGAAGACCGCAGACATCACGATGGCGGCCAGAACTGCCTGCGGCAGGTGGTAAAGATAGGGCGTGAGGAAAAGCATGGTGATCAACACTCCGAGGGCACTGATCACCGCAAACAGTCCGGTTTGGGCGCCCGAACGCGCCGCGACGGCGGAGCGCGAGAACGAACCGCTGACGGTATAGGACTGGAAGAAACTTCCGACGATATTCGCCAACCCCTGCCCAACGAGTTCCTGGTTGGCGTCCAGCTTCTCCCGTCGCTGCGCGGCCAGCGCCCGGGAAATCGAAGTCGCCTCCATGAATCCGATCAGGGCCATGACGAAGGCGGCAGGGATCAGGGCGGGAATCACCTCCCAGTCGAGTACCGGAATCTGCAATGCGGGGAGACCCTGTGGAATATGGCCGACGACGCGGCCGCCGCTGGAGAGCTTCACCTCGTTGCCGTCGATCGTCACCAGGCGCCAGACAGAACCCGGATCGCCGCTGTCCCGGGCCGTGAAGGAAACTTCGCCGCCGGGTCCCTCCAGACGCGTGAGAACCGCATGGTGCGCCTCGATGCGCAGATCACTCAGCCGGTGTTTGAGCTGCTCCTCCTCGACATGCAGACGCGCCACCTGCACCGCGAGCTCGGCAGTGTCGGCGTCTCCGCGCGGCGCCTTGCGCAATGCCCGAGACAGCTCCCCCGCGTTCGTGGACGCCTCGTCCAGGGCGACACGGGTCTGTTGAAGCTCCTGGTACAGCTCGCGCACCGGTTCCGCAACGACCTGGTCCAGCGATACGGTTTCGTTGCGCTCGAAGCCGGTCAGGGCGCTGATCAGGGTGCCCGCGACCACGACCACGAGTACGCCCGGCACCCGCGGGAGCGCACGACCCAGCAGGATCAGCGTCGCCAGGGCGCCGACACCGAAGAGCACGGTCGGCCAATGGGAGTATCCCAGCTGCGCGATGACACCCAGAAAGTCGGTCAGAAACGCACCCGTGTCCGGTTTCGGGACGCTGAAGAGTGTGTTCAGCAATGACAGGCCAATGATCAGCGCCGCCGCATTGGTGAAGCCCACCATCACCGGATGCGAGACGAAATTCATGATGATCCCGAGGCGGAACAGGCCCAGGAAAAGACGCATCAACCCTACCATCAGGGCCAGCATGATCGACAACTGGATGAAATAATCCGTACCCGCTACCGCAAACGGCGCCAAGGACGCCGCGGACAACAACGAGAGCATCGCAACCGGACCCGTATGCAGGAACCGGGACGAACCCCAAAGGGAACCAATCACCACGGGCAGGGCCGCCGCATAAAGCCCGTACACCACGGGCAGCCCCGCCAGGGTGGCGTAAGCCATGCTCTGTGGCACCAGGATCATTGCCACGCTCAGACCAGCAATAACGTCCGCCCGTAATCCGGTCCCCGACATCGGGAACCAGGAAAGAAAGGGGAAAATGCGTTTCAGGGTGTTGTCCATCGATGACGGTTCCATTCAGTTTCGATCCGGGGTCGTACCGGCTTGCAATATGCGCCTGTGGATGCTCTGGGCCAACCCTGCATCCACCCCCTGCCTAGTGGGCCAAGTCAGCCTTTACTGGGCGCAACACCGGACGGAAGCTCGGAGAGCCGCTGCTCGGCCACACGCTTTGGCGGCGTAACCATCACCACGGGAATGTCGAGCGCCGTCTCCCGGGCAAGCAGTCGATGACCAAGGTAACCCTGCTCGTCGCAAACCAGAAACTCGAGCCGCACACCTCGTCCCTGCAGACCCAGCAGGGCCCGCTCCGGGTCTCCGGAAAGATGTTCGATCGTGATTCGCGGCTCCGGTCCGGATTGCAGGGGAAGATGAGCCTCGAGAAGGCGTTTTGCTCCGGCTTCGTCCATGAACGTGAACACGGCCAGCTCTGCCTTGAGTCGGGTACAGCTCTCCAGGGCATAGTCGATCAGGGCTCGCGTGGCGTAGGGTCCGAGAAAGAGGCCCACACGCTTGGGCCTTTCCATGGTCCGGGAGTCGATCTCTTCGGAAGTTTCCCGCGCCAACGCCGCGCGGTTGCGTGGACCTGCTCCGGTAAGGTATTGGTCCTTGGCGCTCGAGGAAGCCATTTCGGGCAGATCGGCGTATGCAAGTCCTTCCATTGCGAGCGATTCCAGCATCTTCTTGAGGGTGGGGGTCAATCGGCGCATTCCTGAGTCCTCCGGCAGTGGGTTGTACCAAGACATCTAGCACCTATCATGCCACCCCAATCTTTCAACCACTTGCGCTGACCCGAAGCACCGCTCCGGAAGAACACGTTGCAGAATGTAACGCTTTTCCCGGCCAAGAGCACTTCGGCTTGTCAGGGTCGGCAAAATCGTTGAATAATGCAACGTCACCAGTTGCAAAGAGTAACAATCATGCGTCGCAGCCTCCGCAGCAAGATCGGCTTGGCCTATGCCAGCGTGGCCCTCCTCGTGGTCGCACTGGTCCTGGCGCAGTACATTGCCCTGGCCGGCATAGAAAGTCGCGTCGATCGCAGCGACATCGTCGCGGCCTTTCTGCAGGACAGCCTCGAAATGCGCCGCTTCGAGAAAAAGTTCTACGCGGACGAAGACCCCGCCGACCTCGCTGCCGCACGCCGACATGCAGCCATCGCGCTGCAGAGACTGGAAGAGCACCGTGCGGTTCTGAGCGAGCGTTCCGCACCGGGCGAACTGGAGGCGCTGGAGAACACCCTCCAACGCTATCAGTCCGGCCTGGAAGGCTATCCCGAACTGGCCGACCGGGATCGGCTGGCCGCCGTCGAGCAGATCCGAGCCGCTGGCGGCGAGGTGTCTTCAATCACCAAGGTTCTCAGCCAGCGTGATCATACGGCCCTGGCAGCCTGGGTCCGGCTCTCGCAACACTGGCTGCTGGCGATGGCCCTCGCCGTACTGGGGATGGTGATGCTGGGTGGTTGGTGGCTTTCCCGGCGAATCCTGTCCCCCATTGCCTCGGTCGAGCAACAGCTTCGCGCCATCGGTTCGGGTGCCAGAAATCAGCTGGAAGCCCCGACGCCGGATCGGGAGCTGGTGTCCTTCACCCAGGTATTCAATGCGATGCTGGAAGAGCTCGAAGAACGGCAGACGGCGCTGCGGCGCTCCGAGCGCCTTGCCGCGCTGGGCGTACTCGTATCAGGGGTCGCGCACGAGCTGAACAATCCGCTGGGCAACATCTCCACGTCCCTGCAACTCGCCACGGAGGAGGGACCCGGAGGTGATGCCGAACTCGTCGCCGAGTGGCTGCAGCAGGCCGAAAGTGAAACCGCACGAGCACAGAACATCGTCCGCGGCCTGCTGCACTATTCGCGCAAGCAACCCCATGGCCCCAAACGGGTAGCGTGTCTGCCGCTGGACCGAATCGTCGCCGGAGCGATCGACCTGATCCGCGCCACACTACCGGTGGATCGCGTGCAACTCGAGATCCCCGCCGATCTCGAGTTGGCTGTGGAACCGGAGCGCCTGCAACAGGTGCTGATCAATCTCCTGCGCAATGCCTTCGAAGCAGGTGGAGAACTCGTTCGTGTGACGGTCCGCGCCGAACGCGGTCGGCTCAAGAGCCTCCGACCCGGGATGGCGGCACACGCCGTCGGAGACTTCATCGCCACGGCTGATCCCGATACTCCAGTCGTCCGCCTCACCGTCGAGGATGACGGACCCGGTATTGCGGCGGATGCCCTTGATCACGTATTCGAGCCCTTTTTCCGGGTCCGCGACCAAGGGGGCGGCTCGGGCCTCGGCCTGTTCGTGGCTCATGAAATCGTGGAGGAACACGGTGGGTCCATCGGGGTGGCGCCGTCTCCGCGTGGAGGTGCCCGATTCATGCTCTGGCTGCCCTGCCAGTGCGGAGAAAGATCATGAGCGACAACCGTGACAATGGCCCACCGCGCACTGGCGACTCACCCGACGCCAACCCCCGACTGCTGGTGATTGACGACGAAGCCATCGCGCGGCGGCAATTGCAGCAGATTTTCCGGCGAATGGCCTATACCGTGGAGACCCGCGACAGCGGAGCGGCGGGGCTGTCGGCGTTGGACCAGGAACCGTTCGACGTGATTCTGACGGACCTGCGCATGCCTGACATCACCGGCATGGATGTGTTGCGTCACGCGCGGGAGCGGCTGCCGGACGCCGCGGTGATCATGATCACGGGACATGCCACCGTGGACTCCGCAATCGATGCCATGAAGGCCGGTGCCTTTCATTACATCGCCAAACCGTTCCGCATCGATGAAGTCCGGGAGATCGTGCGTCAGGCCGTGGAGTTCAGCAGGCTGCGCAGGGATAACCGTGCCTTGCGCGAACGCGTCGAGGGCACGGGCCGCGCGCCCACCTTGATTGCCCAGGAACAGGTGATGCAGCACCTGCTTGATACAGCCCGGCAGGTGGCGCCCACGGACTGCAACGTCGTTCTGACCGGGGAAAGCGGCACCGGCAAGGAAGTCCTCGCGCGATTCATTCACAACCAGAGCAGCCGGGCCGAGGGTCCGTTCCTCGCGATCAACTGCGGCGCATTGCACGACGAACTTCTGGCCAGCGAGTTGTTCGGGCATGAGCGCGGCGCGTTTACCGGCGCAGCCCAGCAGAAAATGGGGCTCTTCGAAGCCGCAGCCGGGGGTACGCTGTTCCTGGACGAGGTGGCCGAAACGAGTTCAGCAATGCAGGTGCAATTGCTGCGCGTACTCCAGGAGCGTGAAGTGCTGCGGGTGGGCGGGCGCAAGCCGATCGCGATCGATGTTCGGGTGATCGCGGCCAGCAACCGGAGGCTCGACCTGGCCGTGGATCGCGGAGAACTGCGGGAGGATCTGTACTTTCGCCTGAACGTGGTGAATCTGACGGTGCCACCCCTGCGTGAACGTCGCGACGACATCCCCCTGCTGGCCTATTATTTTCTCAAACGCCACGCGCTCGCCATGGGCAAACCGGTCGAGGATTTCGAACCGGAGGTCCTGGAACGGCTTGTGGAATACGACTTTCCGGGCAACGTGCGCGAGCTTTCCAACGTGATCGAACGTGCCGTCGCGCTGACGCGAAGACCGTTGATCGGAATTGCCGATCTTCCGGCCACCCTGAGAGCAGCAAACGTGCAGATAATGCCAACATCCGGAAAGCCTCTACCGACCCTGGAGGAGCAGGAAGCCGCCTACATCCACACCGTTCTGCAGCGGACGGGCGGCAACCGCACCCGCGCTGCCGAGATCCTGGGAATCGACCGGGTATCCCTCTGGCGCAAACTCAAGCGGTTCGAGGAGGACCAGGATCAGCACAGCGATTGATCGTCCTTGTCGTGGCCTGCCAGAACCATACCCGCGTCCACGTCAAGATGATCGGCGGCGCAGGGTGTCAATGAGCGAAGCAAATTGCACCGTTCGAGGCACGGGCGCCCGGGGGTGAGAGCCGGCGCGGTATCGACGCGGTTTGGCTGCACCTCACGGCGCCCTACGAGGGATTTTCGCGCGCACTGTCTTACCGAGCCGACCCAGCGACTGACTGCAGGACATGCATCGGTCCTGCCGCCCGGATCACCTCGAGCTGCTTGCGGTCCTTGACGAAAAGCGAGCCGGCAAAACCGAGGGCGTTGATCGAAACCCCGCGGAAAAACTCCTCCACACGCGGCACCACGAGCATCCAGTCATCCGCGACCAGCAGATTGTAGGGAGCGGACTGGCGCAGTCCACCATCGGATTCGACCCCTTCGATCCCTTCGATCCCGACCGCTGCAAGCAGCTTCGGGTAAAGGGCGGCGGCCTGCTCGGCGGCCTCCATCGGCGCCGCCGCGACCGGCCGCTCGAATCTGGCGAAGGCGTGCGCGAAGGGCAGGTCGGGACAACTCCCGACGCTGCCGCAGCATCCTGCAGCGAGCAATGGCGCGATCGGGACTGCGGGGCCGTCCGAATCGAACGGCAGGGGTACGATCTGCAGATGCCTGTGCCGCTGGCTGGCCCCTGCGGCGGTCCCGCCGTTGTAGAACCCGAGCGAGGGATACTCGGCCATGCAGGCGAACAACGCCCGGAGGTCCGCGGGGCGCAGTAGGGTCTCCTGGTGTTCGAAGGCACGAGTGACGATCAGGACGTGTCGCTCGAGGACGTTGAATTTGTTGAGCACCGCGAGGTGGCGGGTGGAGACTTCGGCGACCGTGAGCTCGGGCTCCGGGGGAAGGAATGGATTCGCCGGCCGCTCTGATTGGCCCACCGCGCGATTTTGCTTGTCGGTCGCCTTGCGTCGGACGCTTGCGTTGATCCGAACCAGGAAGCAGACCCCACCATCGGTGATGCGCTCCTGCTCGGTCTCGATGGGGAGCAGGTCTCCATCCGCAAGTGCCTGCCGGGTCCGCTCGTCTACCATCTCCGCCAGGCTGCCCGGTTCGAACACGATCTCGGTCTGCATATCTCCCTCGTCGGAATACCCATTCGGGGCTTCAGGCTAACGGTCCTGCCCCTGGCCACCCCGGATAACGAGAGGCGTAGGGTGCCAATGAGCGCAGCGAATTGCACCGTTCGAGGCTCAGGAGCCCGAGGGGCACGGTCGGCGTCGTATCCAGTGAGTGCGACCTACCGGGCGGACCACAAGAAAGGGGCGCTTGCGCGCCCCCGGATTGACCGCAGCCGCCGTTTTCTTACACTGCGCGCCTGCGCATCGCTGCAAAGCCCATGGCGGCGAGCAGTAAGGTAAGCAGGATCATCGCCCACTGGGAAAGAGTCGGGATGCCGATTACGGTGATGACGTCCAGGGTTGCGCTGGCCGAATCCGCGTTGGAACCCTGGTCTGTCTCGAGGGCGGCGGCTTCCAGTGTATTGATGTAAGTACCCGTTTCCTCCGAGGTCACGTCCACGACCAACACACAGGTGCCGGGCTCGCCGCCTGGGATCGTCGTACCAGCCGGCAAGGACACGGTCGAACTGCCCGCAACCGCTGTCGGGGTGCCGACACCGCAGGTGGTGATGGCGTTCGGGGTCGGCGCGATCACCACCCCGTCGGGCAGGGTGTCAGTGAGCGGGGAAAGCAGGGTGGCTACACCCGGGTTGTTGTTACTCAACGTCACTGTGAGCGTCGAGATGCCGCCTGCGGGAATGGGGGTCGGGCCGAAAGCCTTGCCGAGCGCGACTTCGCCCTCCGCAGGTATCGGAGTTTCGAAGGGTTGGCAGGTCGGGACCGAAATCGAGGTATTGGCCGTCGTGACTGTCGAGCCATATGCCAATGCCCTGCCGACCAGGGACGATGAATCACCAAACGTGATGCTGAGACCGTCGGCTGTGCCGCGAAAGATATTCCCAACGATATTGGCGTTCGCCCCGATGGTCGTGGCGTCAGTGGGGGTCCAGAACACGTCGGTCTCGCAGGCGCCGCCTGCCGCGACCACATTGGAATTGGCTCCCTGAGTAAATGCTCCATCCGGCCTGAAGATGTAAACGCCAGCACCATTGAGACTCACGGTCGTGCCAGTGGTTATATTCATGGCGCCGGTGCTGGAGTAACAGCCCGGGGGGAAGACTCCAGGCGGACCACCACCAATACTTACCGTGTTCAGATCGACCGCAGCACCAAGGGGTGTACAGGATTGACCATTCAGGTCGGCCAGGGCGCTATTCTGATCCGTTCCTTTGACACCAGCACAAGGGACTTCTACAGCGCCCGAGATCGTGATGGACGCGAGTGAGGCGGGTTGCGTCGTGTAACAGACATCGCCCGTGATCGCCGTACCGGCAGTCTCGTCATCCCAGGTTGCTGAAACGATACCGAAGGTGCTGGTTGATCCGAGATCAGGCGCTACCTGAGCCAACGCCGGTACAGGAGCCAGCAGGAATGCGGAAAATACCAACCCGGCAGGCAAGCCGAGACATGCCCGCTTCACGCGGGAACCCATTTCTGGAACGAATGCTGCAACCTGTACTAAGCGACCGGGAAAACTGGTCCGGGTATTCATATCAAGTCTCCCATTGGAATCGACGACCCCTTTCTCAAACCCACCTGCATAGCCAATTCTCATGTTACTGATACGGTGGTTCGGCGTATGTGCGCTACCACACATAGGTGAGAAATCCCCACCCGTCTCTTTCGTTGATTCGCCGATGGTGCGGCTGTCTGCCGGGTTGCCCACAGGAGCAGCCTGAGCCCGACAGGCTCCCAGATTTCGCCCGCCGGCTGGGACCGGCTGGCGATCTCCACCGCAGAAAGTCAGTCGTCGCTGACTTCGTGGCCGATAACGCCGCCAACGGCGGCCCCGCCGACCGTTCCGACGGCACTGCCGCCCGTGAGGACAGCCCCGCCGACCGCTCCGACACCGGCACCGATCGCTGTGTTTTTATCCTGTGAGGACATGCCCGCGCATGCACTTAAACTGAGCAGCGCGATCACTGCCAACGCGACGAGGGTTGTTCCGTGGAAAGACTTCATGGCGATACCTCTTTGACAAATGCAAGACTCCGCTTCCGGGGTCGCGAGCAACCGGTTGTGCCGGCCCAACCCGCGAATCCGCCACAACCTCGCAGCGGCGGTCCCGGACCCTGTCGGCGATACCAAGCCCCGATGCAATCGCGATAGCCAGCGCCCGTGGCGGCCGACCGTCTTCGCGCAAGCGGTGCATGGACAACGCCCGACAGCATCATTGTGGGCAAGGCCGCTTCGGTCGTCCGTCTGCTGGCGCACAGAGCCCCGGGCAAGGCCATTTCCCGCTCTTCGCCCGGCCACGCAACAAAGGATTTGTGTGCGGCAGCGAACAGATACCGATGCCACGCGGGCCGTATGTTCGTCGCAAGTACACCGTTCCCTTAAGGAGGGACTGCCCATGTTGGACTCTCGAAACAACCGCCCCCGTACCGCGATTCTCTTGAGCGGCTCCCTGATTCTTGGCCTCGCGGGTCCCGCGCTCGCCCAGTCCACGACGTGGACGACCCCGCCGGTCATGAACCTGCAGATTGCCCAGCTCTCCAACACGGTTCTGGAGGTCCAGCGCGAACTCAACCAACTGGGCTACAACGCCGGACCGGTGGACGGCTGGATGGGAACCCGTACCCGGGCTGCAATCCAGGCCTACCAGCGGGACCACAACCTGCTCGTGGACGGGCAGCCCACTTCGAGTCTCCTGTCGCATGTTCGCGACACGGCCCGAAGAGGACGTTCCGAACCCACGCGTCCTGCACTCGAACCGTCGTCACAGCAGATCGCGGATACCCAGGACGCGCTGCGCGCCCTCGGCTACGACGTCGGGCGCCGATCCGGTCGGCTCACCGACGCGACACAGGCGGCCATCCGGCGCTATGAGTCCGACCACGGCCTGTTGGCGTCCGGTCAGCCCAGCGCAGAGCTGCTCCGGCACATGCGCCGAAATGTTGAAACCGCGCCGCGGGCACCTGTCACTGCCAGTACGAACACCGTCGCCGGTATCCAGGCCGATCTGCGCATGCGCGGCTACCCGATTCCCCGTGTCACTGGCCAGATGGACTCCCAGACCCGCCAGGCCATCCGTGAATACCAGGAAGGACGGGGAGTGGCAGTGACTGGCGAACCCAGCGAGAACCTGCTGGCCGAACTGCGCGCCGCCAGCAGCGAGCCTGTTCCCGCGGCCGGTCTGACCCGCGAAGAGCGGGCGGCGGCGCAGCGTGCACTCAACGCGCGTGGCTACGAGGCCGGTCCGCCGGATGGCGTGCTTGGACCGCGCAGTCGTGGCGCGATACGGACCTTCCAGGCCGACCACGACATCAGCGCCACCGGCGAACTCACGTCCCGCACGATGGCACTTCTTGGACTCGCTGCGACGCCCGGCGTCGTGGAGCAGCCAGCGGCCGAAGCCAGGCCGTACCGCGTAAGGGTCCGGGACGACTTCGCGGATGGTGACTACGCCCGCAACCCGTCCTGGCGCATTGCCTCCGGCCGCTTCGAAGTGCGCAACGGGGGGCTGAACTCGAAAATGATCCCGCCTTCGGAACGCGTGGAGGACATGGGCCGACAGATCCTGAGTGACATCCTGCAACAGCAGCTGGGGTTCACCCTGCCGGGTCAGGAGACGGCAGCGTTGGCGTACCTGCCGACCCGCATCGGTTCCGAGTTCCGGATCACCACGTTGGTATCCGGCTCCGCGGAGGCGCATAGCCACCTCGACCTGGGCCCCTATCGGGGAGACAAGCTGAACCACGGTTATCGACTCAACTACCGCACCAGCGAGTCGCGGCCGCTGCAACTCATTGCCGTGAACGAGAGCGGCATCTCCGTCATTGCCAGCGCCAGGCTCCCTCTCGACAGTAGTGGACCGCATCGGTTGGTCTGGGAACGTGACTCCGACGGACGCATGACGGTCACACGCAACGACGAAATTCTCATCGACGTCGTCGACCGAACCGCAAACGACAGCTTCGATGGCTTCTCGCTGATCAATGCCGGTGGTGACTGGACCCTGCACGAGGTGATCGTCGAGGATCGGGACTGACCAACGGAGACGCCCCCGCCGCTCTCCCTCCCATGGGCGGCGGGGACGACTCGCCTGAACCCGCGCTTCCCAAATCGGCCCGCCCGGCCAAGAAGCCGACTGCCGGTGGTGCCTGGAAACCAGCCGGCCGCATCCAACCCCGATAGCGCCGTGCAACCCCACGCGGAACCGTTGCCGGGAAGACCCGCCGTGTGTGCGGCATCGCACAGACGAATTACCCGCCGCCGCGCGAGACTTTTCCGTAGCAACGGCCGCCAAGGGTTCGGCCACTATCACGCATCACACTGGGAGAAACGACATGACACTGGGAACCATCCTGCTCATCATTCTCATCCTGCTCCTGATCGGCGTGGTGCCGACGTGGCCACACAGTCGGGGTTGGGGTTACGCGCCATCGGGGATCATCGGGGTCGTGCTGATCATACTCCTCATACTGTTGGTGGCCGGACAGATCTAGGGCGATCTCATGGATTCCTTCTGACGACGCACATGCGGCGGACGACATCACAGCGACTCCCCTGCGGGGAGTTATCCAGCGGCAAGTGCATGGCCGGCTCTCCGAAGGTACCGGTCATGTCCTTGCCCACAGTGACCGGGTCGATGCCGACCTGGTCCATACCAACCCGGAGAAAAAGACAATGAAACAGTTCAGGCATTTTCCCGCTTTCTTCCTGACCCTTCTTCTGGCTTCGCTCATGGCGGGGTGCGCGTCCACGGATACCCAGGAAAGTTTTGGCGAATACGTCGATGACACGGTCATCACCAGCAGAGTGAAGGCGGCATTGTTCAACGACCCGACCCTGAGCGGCTTCGAAGTCAATGTCGAAACCTTCAAGGGCCGGGTGCAGTTGAGCGGTTTCGTCAGTTCCCAGGCCGACATCAACAAGGCCGTCCAGATTGCACGCGGCGTCAAGGGCGTGACGGCGGTCCAGAACGACATGCGGATCAAATAGCGGCCGCAAGGGACGCGACACTCCATACAGGGCACTCGCACAGCGCCTTGGGCTCCGCGCACGGGAAGCCAGGTGTCCCGGCGCCTTGGTGGGGGCGTTATCGCGCCGCGATTCGCCCCCACTTCATGCGCACTGCTCGAGTCTCAAGCCGGGCCAGCCAGCGGCGCACTCCCACCCGCAGTGCGGACCGCCGCGGCGCCATCCGGGGCACGCACGACACCTACAAGGAGATCGCAATGACCAACGAAGACCTGACCGACCAACAACCACTACCCGACTACGATGAACATCCGGTGATGTTCCGCAACCAGCCGTTGGGCTACATCGGCGTCTGGTTGCTGATCCTCGCACCGGTGCTGGTCCTGCTGCTGTACCGACAGGAAATCCGCGAGATGGGCAACTTCCCCCCGGCGGTGTTGCTTGCGGTCACGGGCTTCGGCTTCGTGATCCTTCTTTACTGGTTCGTGAAGACACGAGCCAAGCGGCTGCGCATCACCGGCGATCAGGTCCACCTGGAGCGCGGGTTGCTGAACAAGAGTCATGTCGAGCTGGATGTCGGCCAGATCCGGGCGGTGCGGGTGTACCAGAACTTCTTCGACCGAATCTTCCGGGTCGGGCGCATCGAGATCTTTACCACCGGGGACGATCCCGAATTCGTGGTTGCGGGTATGCCTGGCCCGGATCGGGTTCGCGACCACGTGCGCAGCCACCTGGATAATCCGCCGGTCGACTAGCGGCGGTCCGCGGGGAACCGCAGGAGGGTGCCAGTTCGTGAAGACCTGGATCATCAATCGGCTGTACGCCCTGCGCGCGACCTTCTGGTTCGTCCCGGCGTTGTTTGGCGCAGGGGCGATTGCACTGGCGGCGGTTGCGCTCAACGTGGATGGACAACTCGTCCGAGCCGGAATCTCCGCGGGCTGGTTGTACGCGGGGACGCCCGAGGCCGCGCGTTCCGTTGTCATCATGCTGGCAGGTTCGATGATCACCATCGCCGGCGTGACCTTCTCGATCACGATCGTGGCGTTGTCACTGACCAGCGCGCAGTTCGGTTCGCGACTGTTGCGCAACTTCCTCCGTGATCCGAGCAACCAGATCGCACTCGGAACCTTCATCGCCACATTTCTCTACTGCCTGATCGTTCTTCGGGGCATCATCGAGTCCGAGACACAGCCGGTTCCCGCCGTCGCGGTCACTGGCGCGGTCGCGCTCTCGGTGACGAGCATCGGCGTTCTGGTCTACTTCTTCCATCACGTGTCGACGTCGATCCAGGCCAGCGAAGTCGTCGCCGGCGTCGCTCGTGATCTCGATTCAGCGATCGATCGCTTCAGCGCGGACCTTGGATCGCCAGACCCGGAAGAACAGCAGCAGGAGGCGGTCGTTCGCCTCGTGGATGCTGACGACGTACCGAGTGTTCGCAGCGGCTACGTGCAGGCAATCGACTACGGGCACCTGATGGAACTGGCGGAGGTACGTGACGTCGTCATCCAGGTACTTTTCCGCGCCGGCGACTTCGTTCATTCCGATACCACCCTGGTGCGAATCGGCCCAAAAGGACGCCTCGAAGACCGGGATGCTGACGGCATCCGCCGGGCCTTCCTCGTCGGCGGACAACCGACGGAGGAACAGGATCTCGAGTACTCCGTTCGGCGCCTCGTGGAGGTGGCGTTGCGCGCGCTCTCGCCCGGGATCAATGATCCGTTCACCGCGATGACGTGCATCGACTGGCTTGGTGCGGCGCTTGGCCGCCTTGCAGAGAGCGGCATGCCCGCGTCGGAAAGGCGGGACACTGCAGGCCGCCTGCGGCTGCTGCTCGACCCGCAGACCTTCGAGGGTGTTGCCGATGCGGCGTTGAAGCAGATCCGTCAGGCAGGCGTCTGTCATGTCGCGGTGGCGATCCGGCTGTTGGACACGCTGGCGGCAGTCGCGCCGCGCGCGCGGACGAGATCCCACGCCGAAACCCTGCGAAACCACGCCGACGAAGTACTCGCGGGCGCCCTCGAGGCGGCTGTGATCGACAGCGATCGCGTCGCGCTTACGGCTCGCCATACCGCCGCCCGCCGCGCGATCGAGAACGCCGTGGCCGTGCCGGATCTGGGCTGAACGCCCTGCTGCTGCAAGGACCTGCGCACAGGTCGCCCAGGGATGCCCGGATGTTCGAGGGCGGCCCGCCCTGATGAATTGAACACTGGCGCCCCGCGCGACGAGGATGCCAGAGAATGGATGCGGACGGTGGGTCACCGCACAGACGGTACTTGCCCGGGTCGCTAACCTTGACTCGTCAATCCCGACACTTGTAACGGATAGTGAGAAAATCATGGAACACACCCAGTCAGCACAGTCGAAACTCCACACAAAGCCCGGAAACGGGGCGGACAAGAACGAACCGGTCGAGCGCGTTGCCGACGGCGCCCACGAAGCGGTGGACAAGATCGCCGACGCCACCCACCAGGCGGCGGATGCGATCGGCGAGAAAGGCGCGCAACTGCAAGAGCTGCAGGAAGAATGGCTGGAGAATGCCCGGGATTACATCAACAAGAACCCGGTGAAGTCGGTCGGTATCGCGCTCGCTGGTGGCTTCTTGATGAGCCGCCTGTTGAGTGGTCGCTAGAGGTCGCCCTCATGGATGCATCCTCCACCTCCACTGGCACCCCGGAGCATCGCCCCGGGGTGCTGCAGGATGTCCGCTCCCTGGCCCGCGAGTTGCGCGGGCTGTTCCAT
>JAABSN010000075.1 GCA_011390385.1 Thioalkalivibrio nitratireducens
GTCTGGCGATCCGGGGTGCTGATCATGCGTCCTCGCCGTCCCCCCAGATCGCCCGGGCTTTTTTTGACAATGTGAGCAATGCCGCGGTCTCGGCCAGTGCCTTGTCCTTGCGTTGCAGTTCGCGCTCCAACTCGCGCATCTTGCGACGTTGTTCCCGATCGGCCTTGACCTGGCTGGTCGTGCGCTCTTCAGCCCAGTCATTGGCCTGCTCGCAGGCCCGACGCCAGGCCGCCAGCTGCTCCGGATACAAACCGCGCTTGCGGCAGTATTCCGAGCGCTCCGACTCGTTCATCGCCGCCGTCTCGACCACGGCAGCGAACTTGTCCCGGGCACTCCAGCCCTGTGCCTCGCTACCCGCGTCGGGATACAGTTCACCCCGCGCCCGGGCCTCGCTGCGCCACTTGTACACGGTCGCCTCGGACATGCCTTCCTCGGCAGCAACATCGCGAATCGATCGATTGTGCGGTGGACAAAGCTTGGCCAGCACGGATTGTTTGCGTTCCTTGGAATATCTCACTGTCAGCTCCTATGTGCCCCCTCTTAGAGAGGATTTTAGAGGAGGCGACAACTATCCTGACAGAGGGGGCCCAGGAGCTATGCGGAATCGAGATCAGCTCCAGCCAGGTCAGCCGGGCAGCCCAGGCACTGGATGAGACCCTTTCAGCCTGGCGCGAGCGGCCGCTGGAGGCCATGCCCTACGTCTATCTGGATGCGCGCTACGAGAAGGTCCGCCACGGCGGACAGGTGGTCGATAGCGCGGTCCTGTTAGCCATCGGGGTAGACCGTCAGGGTCGGCGCAGTGTGCTGGGCGTGTCCGTCGCCCTGTCCGAGCAAGAAGTCCACTGGCGCGATTTTCTGATGGCCCTCAAAGACCGCGGCCTGCACGGCATCGAGCTGTTCATCTCCGACGCGCACGAAGGCCTCAAGGCTGCTCGAAAAGCGGTCTTCCCGGCGGTGCCGTGGCAGCGTTGCCAGTTCCATGTCCAGCAGAATGCCCAGAAGTACGTACCCCGCCAGAGCATGAAGCGAGAAGTGGCCGAAGCCATCCGCGGCATCTTCAACGCGCTCAACCGCAAAGAGGCCGATCGACAGCTTGACCTGCTGATCAAGGCCTATCAGGACACCGCCCCCAAGCTGGCCGCCTGGGCCGCCGACGCCATCCCGGAAGCATTGACCGTGTTCGCCTTTCCCGAGGCCCACCGCCGGCGTCTGCGAACCAGCAACGTGGCCGAGCGCCTGAAAAAGGAACTCAAGCGACGAACAAGAGTGGCCACCTTGTTCCCGAACGACGACAGCTGCCTGAGATTGGTCTCAGCGGTGGCCATGGAAATCTCCGACGAGTGGGTGACCGGCCGGGCCTACCTCACGATGGAGTAATAGTGCCGATGAAAGGATAAGAAAATTTACAGAACAGGGGTTGCTTTATCCTCCGTCGCGCCGGCCAAACAGACGCGACCACGTCCACCGGACTTGACCTGATACATGGCACGGTCAGCACTCAGGAGTAACGCATCCGGCGTGCTTCCATGATTCGGGTACAAGGAGACTCCAATACTGGCGGATATACAGGCGGCCACCTCACCGACGACAAATTCACGCGACAGCTCAACAATCAATTTATTGGCTATATGCTCAGCCTGCTGTGCGCTTTCCGGGTCATTCAGAATAACAATAAATTCATCGCCGCCCAGCCGACCCACCCAGTCACTGCTCCGAAGCACAGACCCTAGTCGGCTACCTGCTTGAATCAGCACTGCATCGCCAACTGCATGGCCATATTGATCGTTTACTGGCTTGAAATAGTCGAGATCGATAAAACAGACTGCGAATCCGACGCGCACGCTGTCACTTCCTGTAATCAACCAGTCCATACGTGCCATTATCGAGGCGCGGTTGGGAAGACCGGTCAGTGCATCAGTTTCCGCAAGCTGGCGAAACTTGGACTCACTTTGTCGCAAGCTTTCCTCAAGAGTCTTGAAGACCGTCACATCCTCAGCATACCCTGTCCAGACAACCGTACCATCAGCTGTCCTCTGGGCCAGGTCGTGGGAGCGAAGCCAGATAACCTGGTTGTATGGAAGAACCATCCGGAAATCACAATGCCAGGGATCCAGTGTCTCCGCCGATTGCATGCTGGTATCAATAACACGCTTATAATCATCCGGATGGATCATCGACATTAATACTGAGCTATCCTCAAGCACCGAATGGGCATCAATGCCAAACATGGTCCTCACACGCCGTCCCACATACGTAAAGCGCCAGGTATCTGATCCCGGGTGATATGTCAGTTGGTAGACGAAACCGGGAAGATAGTCGGCAATACTGTCCAGATGATGAGAGAGTTCTCTGGAAAGAGTGATATCACGTGCAGCACACAGGAGATACTCTGCCTTATCGCCAAGCGACAGAGGACACATGCGAATCTGCCAGGTGCGACGACCCCAGGGACCATCAAAGGGAAGCTCGGTTTCATTCATCGAACCCGATTTTAGAGCTCGTCGATACTGATCGCTGAGGAAAGCCGCCTGCTCCGCGGGCAGAATATCCTCTGGCGTGTGGTCAATCAGAGCATCCCGATCAATACCCAGTTCACGAATAAGCTTCTTACTTGCTTCAACAAAGCGAAAACAACGCCGGTCTCGTTCAGACTTCACCAGCAGCAGCCCATCCGGGTTCTGATCGAAAAGTCTTTTGTAATCCAACAAGACGTTATCCTTTCAGGGACTGACGAACGGTCGTCACACGACCATAATCTACTCGCACCACGAATCTGCGTATAGACGCCACAGCAACAGTCGGGAAAACATCCCCTCAGTATACTCCAGCGTTTCATAAACCCCAGCGTTACATAAATTGCGTCAGATTTCCACTGGACTCCAAGTGGGTCAATCTTAGATGCAAATCTCACATGAACGCAGGGTCAGGTCGTGCTTCGTGCACGTTTCACGGACTGCGCTCCGGATACTTCGCGCGCGGTTTGACTCGCGGCCGATCTGCCGGATTGACCACAGCGCCTCGAGACCGTTGCGCTCGACCCGGTTCAAGAATCTGAGAGAGAAGAAAACAATCCGGACACCCACCTACCAAAACAATCCGGACACCCACCTACCAGCGCAAAACAATCCAACAACCCGGACACCCACCTACCAGAGCAAAACAATCCGGACACCCACCTACCAGAGAGAAGCGCAGACCAAAACAATCCGGACACCCACCTACCAGAGAGAAGCGCAGACCGCGTCGGCTCGTTGGTTGGCATAGGGCGCGATTACCCGATCTCCGTGCTCAGCGATGGTCTTCGCGCACGGATTTGGCTGAATGACCAAGATTCAGGCACGCCGAATCCGGCGCCGGCGCCGGATGGGTGGCAGATCGCCTTGGAGGCCCTCAGCCCGGACTGAAGAGCTGCGCGGCGGCGGCTTGGCCTTTGAGGAATGACCGCCCGAAAGCTCTTGCGCCTTCCCGCATCGATTTCACCGAGCCGATGAATGCGCGGAAGCGGCTTGCAGGCTCCCTGCGAATGAACCGGATGTAGTTCTCCGGGTCGATCTTCAGTCGGGCGAGGATCGGTGGAAGGTGGTCCGGAATCCGGCCGAACTTGCCCTCGGCTACGGCCCGGCCGGACCAGTCGACCAGCTCCAGGTAATCGGTGACCGAATAGGGGATGCAGCGCTCGGGATCGGCGTTCGCTTGATCGGCAAAGGGCCGTAGCCGGCCGATGGCGACCCGCAGATCTTCGGGTAGCTGAGTGATTGCCACCGCGTCCTGTTGTTCGACCTTCGGATCCTGCTCCAGGATCCGCTGCTGCACCGAGGTGTAGTCCGACTTCTCGGGGGTCTGTGCCATACCGGCCCGGATCGGATTGAGATCGACGTAGGCCATCGCCGCGATCACGGCTGCTTCGTCCAGCAGGGCCTGGCTCTTGAACCGGCCCTCCCAGAACCGCCCGGTGACGTTGTCCTCGGCGTTGGCCCAGCGGGCGATGGGTTCGTTGAGGCAGCGCATGAACCAGGAAAGATCGTGCAGGCGCGTCCGGTACTGGTCAATGCTCTTTTCCACAGCGCTCATCTGTGCGTCGGAAAGTCGCTCACCGGCAACGAAACTGCGCACCAGCGGATTGCCGCCGAACAGCCGAATCCAGCGTTCGCCGACCTCGCGAGAATCCCAGTCCAGCGCCGCGTGCTGATCGACCTCGAGGACCAGGTGGACATGGTTGCTCATCACCGCGTAGGCCAGCACGTCGATCGCGAAGACCGACTGTAGTTCGAAGATCCGCGCTTGGATCCAACCCCGGCGGTGCGTAAAGTCCTTCCCGGTCTGCGGGTCACACCCGCACAGGAACTGGCGTCGCACGCAGCGAGAGATGCAGTGATAGGTCGAAGTCGCTTCCAGCGAGATCTGATGGCTGCGCGCCTGGGGCATTGGGCATTGGCTGTAACGCTGGGATTCAGTTCCAGCCTGATCCATGAAGCGATTCTAGGCAATCGGAAAAGTGCTCGGCCTCCGGTAGGAAAATTCCTACGCGATGGGTGTCTGCAGGTCGCCCCACGCGAGAGGCGCGTGAGATGGGTGTCCGTACTTTCCCGCAGGCGCGCGAGATGCGCGTGAGATCGCGCGAGATGGGTGTCCGTACTTTCCGGCTTGGTACTATCCGGCGCGATATGGGTGTCCGTACTTTCTTTCGTGGGTGTCCGTACTTTCTTTGATTTGAGGTGTCCGTACTTTCCGCGCTGCGGTCTGCCGCTCCGGGGCAGACGCCGAGTCCGACCCGGTGCCGGTAGAAGCGATCAGTACAGTTCACGCAATTGCTGAACCAGTCGATCGAGCGTTTGTGGCAATTCCTCGGCGAGCGCCTGGGCCTCGGGGGTGCGACCTGCGCGCTTCAGCGATACCACCTCGGTACCCCGATCATGAAGCTGCCGGTGCAGTCGATCCACCGCGTCATCCGCACGCTCACCGGCAAGCAAGGTCCGGCCGCCGCGATCCAGCCAGCGCCCGAATCGGCATTCGTGCGCATCCTGTGCGGTTGGCGTGTCGCCTTCGCCGGACAGGTACTCGGCAACGACACGTGTCCAGGCCCGGTGCTCGACCGTGGCCGACAGCATCGGCAGGCGATCCCTGCTGACGGGCTCCAGGGCCTTCCATGTCGGCGGCGCCTCCCAGGTGCGTGCCCATTGCTCGAAGTCGGGTGCCGGCATCGGGCGTGCGATCGCGTATCCCTGGCCGAGCTCGCAGCCGAGCCGCAACAGCATTTCGCCGTGTGCCAGCGTCTCGACCCCTTCTGCAATCACGTCGCGCCGGAAAGCGGTCGCCAGGCCCAGCACACCTTCCAGGATGGCCAGATCATCCGGGTCTTCCAGCATGTCGATGACAAAGCTGCAGTCGATCTTGAGCAGGCGCGCCGGCACCTGCTTCAGGTAGGTCAGCGACGAATAACCCGTACCGAAATCGTCGAGCGCGAAGCCCACGCCGAGTTCCCGGCAAGCGGCCATGGTCCTGGTGACCCGGGGAAAATCCTCGAGGGCACTGGTTTCGAGAACTTCCAATTCCAGTTGTCCGGGATCGACTCCAGGATGCCGGGACAGCAGCACACGCAGGTTGGCGGCAAAGTCCGGATGTTGCAGATGCAGGGCACTGACATTCACACTGATCGGGACCGATCGTCCTTGAGCGCGCCAGGACTCGATCTGGCTCATTGCCGTATCCAGCACCCAGGCACCGAGATCGATCACGACCGGTGCGTTCTCGACATTCGGCAGGAATGCCGCGGGTAACAACAGGCCCCGTGTCGGATGCTGCCAGCGAATCAGGGCTTCCGCACCCAGCAGCTCACCGGTCCGCATGTTGACCTTGGGTTGGTAGTGGAGCACGAACTCCCGATTTCCCAGCGCTTCCTGGACCTGGGCGACCCCTTCATGGTGTTCGCGGATGTCGCGATCCTGGGCTGCGTCAAACACGTGAAAACGATTGCGGCCGGCCTGCTTGGCCTGGTACATCGCCTGGTCAGCCTGGCGAATCAACTGGTCCGCGTCGACCGCTTCTGCCTGAGGCCAGAAGGTCACGCCCAGGCTGACAGTGATCTGCAATCTCAGGTTCCGGAGCTGGAGCGGCTCTTGGACCGCCTCCAGCAGACGCTCGAGCACGGGAATGCTGCTGGATACGCTCGGCAGGTCCACCAGGACGGCGACGAACTCGTCACCGCCGATCCGGGCCAGACTGTCGCCTTCGCGCAGCACTTCGGACATTCGGCCTGACACGGCAATCAACAGCTCGTCGCCAATGGTGTGACCATGCGCATCGTTGACCTGCTTGAAACCGTCAAGGTCGAGATAGACCAGCGCCAGCTGCTCGCTGCGTCGTCTTGCCTGGCGCATGGCCTGTTGCAGGCGCACCGACAGTAACAAGCGGTTGGGCAGGTTCGTCAAGGCATCGTAATGTGCGATGTGCTCGAGCCGGTTCTGCTGTTCCTTGATCACGGTGATATCGGAAATCAGCACGATGTAGTTCTGGACCTCGCCATCGGCATCGTGAACGGCAGTGATGGTGAGGAACTCGGCGTACAGTTCGCCATCCTTGCGTTGATTCCAGAGTTCTCCATACCAGTGGCCCTTGCTGCGCACCTTGTCCCAAATCGCTTCCTCGAAAGCCTTGTCGTTGCTGTCGTGGCTCAGAAAGCCAGGATTCGTTCCCAGTAATTCGTCGGCACCATAGCCGGTGATCGTGGAAAACGCGTCATTGACCTGGAGGATCGTGGTGTTCAGATCGACAATGGCAATGCCTTCGCGCGCGTGGGTGAAGACACTCGCTGCAAGCCGCAGCGATTGCTCCGCCTGCTTGCGCTCGGTCGCGTCACTGATCGTCAGGCGAGTGACGAACGCGCCGTCGTCTTCGCGCGCGCTGGTCGAGTTCAGACTCGCCCAGAAGACCGCGCCATCCGGTCTGAGCAGGCGCAGGTCCTGTTCCGGTGGCTGGTCCGAGTCGCGGAGTTTCCTGCGGTACAGATAGAACAGGTCCTGATCTTCCCTGGAGACAAAACGAGGAAACTGCTGACCAATGAGCTCGGAACGATGGATGCCCAGCATGCCGCACGCAGTGAGGTTTGCCTGGAGAACGGTCCCCTTCTCGCTGAGCGTGCAGTAGCCGACCGGTGCCAGATCGTACAGGTCGAAGTAGCGTTTGCGACTGGTTTCGAGCAGCTCCTGGGCCGTCTGCAGCTCCTCGTTCTGCATCTCCAGCTCGACCTGGTGCACCTGCAGCTCGTGCACGATCCGTCGCGTGTGCTCGGGCATTTCCATGCAGGGAATGTCTGGTGGCGTGGACTGGAGCCTCGCTTCGGCGCGCTCGCGCAGGGTTGTGGCATCGTGGGACACCACGGCAGCGGGTTTGTGCTTGCGCTTCATGCGTTTTCCTCCGAGCATGGCATGCCGAGGGTGCCTCGCATTACGGCGGCGTCACTTCACGGTAGGCGGATGTGAGGCCGATGACGGCCCCGGAATCATCATGTAGCGGTTCGAGCGTGAGATCCACAAGGCGACGCTGCCCGTCAATCGTCATCCAGACGTTCTTGCGCATACCGGTACCGGCTTTCAGCACGTGTCGTTTCATGCTTATCAGCCGGGTTCCCTCGTCTTCGGGAAAGAGGTCTTGATCGGTCTTGCCAATGATTGTTTCCTCCTCGCTGCCCTGCCGGGGATCATGCATCCACGTGTAGCGTAGTTCCCTGTCCTGGCTGGACAAGACCATGGAGGTACTGTCGAGTGCGACGCGCAGCCGTTCCTCGTTCGCCCGCAGCACTTCGTGGGCCTGCTTGGTCTCGGTGATGTCCACAAAGGAAATGACGGCACCTTCAACGACGTTGTCGATGGTGCGGTAGGGCTGGATGCGCATTCGGTACCACTGCCCGTTGCTGCTTTCCACGTCGAGCGACCTGGGGTCGAGGGTATCGAGCACCGCTTTGATGTCCGCGGACAGCGTGTCGTATGCGACGAGATTGGAAACGATGTGGCTGATCGGTCGCCCGACGTCGTTCATGATCAGGTTGATGATCTGCGTCGAGGCGGGCGTAAAGCGGAGAATCTTCAACTCGTGGTCGACGAAGATGGTGGCGATGCCGGTGCCGGCCAACAGGTTGTTCATGTCGTTGTTGGTCTGCGACAGGTCAGCCACCTTCGTCTGCAGCTCGGCGTTGACCGTGGACAGCTCCTCGTTCACCGACTGCAGTTCCTCCTTGGAGGTTTCCAGCTCCTCGTTGGTGGATTGCAGTTCTTCGTTGACCGATTGCATTTCCTCGTTCGAGGATTCCAGTTCCTCTCGAACACTCTGGAGGTAGTCCTCCTTGGCGCCAAGTTCGCGCCTGAGCCGTGCAATCTCGGCTTCGGCATCCTGGTCGACCGATGCCGACGACGGCGGATCACCGAGCGGCTCGCGCGCGGCAGGCTCCGGGGTCCGCTCCAGTATGACCAGGAAGAGCGGTTGCCCGGCGGTCATGGATGGGTCGACCATCACCGGCCGGACCGTCAGCGTGACCGTGGAGAAATCGCCATTGGTCCTGACTCGCAGCACCGGGCAGCGCGAAATCTGGCCGGTCCTGGCGGTCTTGTGCAACGCGATGGTGAGGTCCCGTCGCAAGCCTTCCCGGGCCATCTTCAGAATATTGTTGGTCCCGCTTTCACCAATTGCAGGCTCCAGGTACATGCCGGCATGGCCGTGGAGATAGAACAGGTCTCCGTCGGCGTTCACCAGTGCTCCGACCTGGACGACCTGCTCCAGCAACGCCTGTTCGGTGAGTTTACGCAACGGCAGCTTTTCCCCGGCGCTCGGTGTTCCGATTGCCTGTCGAGGTGTCACGTCTGCGCTCGTCAGTTGCGGCACAAAGCCTGCGGGGGATCTCGTACCGATGGGATCGTCCTTGCGCTGGTAGATCTTCTGCCGTCGCTCCAGCGTGGAAAACAGGTTCCCGAACTCGCTGACGCTCTCGGAGGAGCCCAGGAAGAGGAAGCCGTCGCGGTTGAGCGCGTAGTGAAACAACGGGATCAGCTTCTTCTTCAAGTCGCCATTCAGGTAGATCAGCAGGTTGCGGCAACTGATCAGGTCGAGCCGGGAAAAGGGCGGGTCGCGGATCAGATTGTGCTCGGAAAAGATCAGCATGCTGCGGATGCGTTTGTTAACGCGGTAGGCTCCGCCGCCCGGCTCGACCGAGAAGAACCGCGCGAGTCGTTCCGGCGTCAGGTCAGTGGCGATGGATGCCGGGTAGATTCCGGTTCTGGCGACCGCGAGGGCCTGGCTGTCGATGTCGGTGGCAAAAACCTGGATCTTCGGGCTCTGCTTCCGTTGCGCCAGCTCCTCGGCAAGCAGAATGGCCAGGGAGTAAGCTTCCTCGCCGGTCGAGCAGCCGGGCACCCAGATGCGCACGGAGCCGTCCGCACCCTGGTCGGCGAGCAGCCTGGGGATGGCCTGCTGTTCCAGCGCCTCGAACGCCTCGCGGTCGCGAAAGAAACGGGTCACGCCGATCAGCATGTCGCGGAACAGCGCGTCGAGCTCCCCGGGTGAATGCTGAACGAACTGGGCGTAGCCATCGGCGGTTTCGATCTGGTGAACCGCCATGCGCCGTTCGATGCGCCGTTGGATGGTCGACGGCTTGTACTGGGAAAAGTCGTGCCCTGTCTGGTTGCGCAGCAGGGTAATGATCGTTCCGAACGATGGGTCCGATCCTTGTTCTCGGGTGGCTTGTCGTCGATGCTTGCCGAAAGCCTGACGCGCGTAGGCGATGAGCCGGGCGGGCATCTCGGCCGGCGTCAGTTCGAAGTCCACCAGGCCCGTGGCGATGGCGTTGCGTGGCATTCCTTCGAATTCAGCGGATTCCGGGGTCTGGGCCATGACCATGCCGCCCTCACCCTTGATGGCCCGCACTCCAAGCGTACCGTCGCTGCCGGTGCCCGAGAGCACGACGCCGATCGCCCGATCGCGCTGGTCGTGGGCCAGCGAACGGAAGAAATGGTCAATCGGTAGCCTTTGACCACGCGGCGCCACGGGATCCACCAGCTGCAGCGTGCCATTCGAGAAGGCCATGTCGCGATTCGGTGGGATGATGTAGGCGCAGTTGTTCGCTACCTGCATGCCGTCTTCGACCTCGAACACCTGCATGCGGGTACAGCGCCGGACCAGGTCCGACAGGATGCTGTGATGATCGGGGGCGAGGTGCTGCACGAGGACGAAGGCCATGCCCGGATCCGTCGTTGCGGGCATGCCGGAAAAGAAGGCTTCGAACGCCGCCAGGCCACCCGCGGAAGCCCCGACGCCGACGATCGGAAAGCCGTCGGAGAGCGGTCCACCATCCGACGGCACGCCTTCCGACCTCTCGGCAGGCATGTTTTCCGCTGCGGATTCTGGTTTCATTCGATCAACTCCCGGCCACCCACTGTACACCGATTGCTGGCCTTTGTGCGAATGCCACTGGAACAAACCTGGACACCTGAACAAGCCCGGAAACCCAACCCCCGGGCGCTTTCCTAATGCTGTTCTTTGGACGCGAGATGAATGACTGGCGCGCGCCAGTGGTCATCGCAATCGGGTGCTGTTGTCTTGAAGATCAGAGAACCAGGAGATGTCGTGATTGGATCGCGTGGATGGACCGCGTGGACATCCATTCCTTCTAATGACCCAGTCCTGCGTCCGGGGTATTCCTGTGCGCTGGGTGTCCGCGAATCAAGGTCCCTGGCCATCTCGAAAAACGAATCATCGGGTCAGTTGAAGCTGATGGCGCCACTCAACGAGCTTACTATTAACCCGGCAATCAAATAGATTGCCGGGTGAATGCCCGGCCGGAACGGCCGGGACCGCGAAGCGAAGGCATTTGCGGACATGTGCCGCAAATGCCGTGCAACGAATACCGTAGGAATCTCGTTGCCGGGTTAATAGTAAGATCCTGCTGATCTCCGACCACGATAAACCAGAGGCCTCGGCTGATTTCAGCGCGCCCAATGAAAGCCGTCTTCCCGAAACAGCTTGAGGCATGCATCGACACACTCGACACAGTACATCGTACCGCGTCCTTTCTCTATCTCAGCTAACGCAACCTCGGTTCCCAAAGCAGGACGGTATGGGCGATGCGACGTGATTGCTTCAACAACATCAGCGACTGCAATCACTTTCGCCTCAGGAATGATTTCATCGCCAGATAGACCATATGGATAGCCAGTGCCATTCAGACGTTCGTGATGCTGGGCAATCATGTCCTTGATGGGCCATGGGAACTCCACATCGGCAACGATGTCATGCCCCACCTCAGGATGCTTCTTGATGAGACTGAATTCTTCCTTCGATAATCTGCCTGGCTTGCTCAACAGCTCAGCAGGCACATAGATCTTACCGATATCATGGATTTCCGCACCGAGGCGAACTCCCTCGATCCGGTTTTTGTCCCAGCCTCGGGCTTCGGCGATTGCGACAGCCAGTTTGCTGACATTTCTCTGGTGGCCTGCCGTATGCGGATCACGACGTTCGAGAGCGTTGGAAATAGCACGGACGGTCTGGCTCAGCGCCCGTGCGAGTTGCTGCTCGCTTTCCTTGAGCCTCGTAAGCACCTCCACGAGAAGTATGGCGCCCACAACGACACCCTCATCGTTCTCTATTGGATCCATCTCCCATCGTGACCACTGAGTATGACCGTCCAGTCGAACAAAAGACTCATCCCGGTCACTGCGCAAACGCTCGCCGCGAAGACATCGTTGGTGAACCTCCTTCCAGCGCTCCGGGACTTCGGGGAAAACGTCGTAGTGACAAACCCCGATGATGTCTGCAAGCTCCACACCGAAATTGGTCGCCCAGCGCTCGTTGGCAGCCACATAGCGCATTTTTGCATCAAAAACAGCGATAGGCGCAGGAACCAAAGAGATGAGCTCTCGCAATTCCGGAAAGTTAAGGAAATCGGGGTTCGTGATCCGCACGAGCTGGACCCCCTGAATCTGATTCGTGAGAGAGTGCTCATGTCCGCTTCGAGGGGCGAACAACGTGACCATATATGGACGCTGCCTTCTGGTCAAGCCTGAGTCCGGGTTTTTCCGCTTGAGTCGGACCGCTCATGACACCGGCCCGTCTGCTCCCGGCAGAACGCGGGGTCCCCTGGTCTCCGGATTGCCGCGCGATCCGGGTCCGCTGCGAGGTCACTGTGTCTGGAAAAGTTACGTGCCAAGGTACTTCTCGAACTCCGCGATTGGCAGCGGTGGAGTAAAGAAGAACCCCTGAAATCGGTCGCAATCACTGCACAGAAGAAACGCCCGCTGGTCTTCGGTCTCTACACCTTGCGTCCGGTTCTCTTGACAGGAAAGCTTACGCTCGTTTACTCTGCCGCCAGCGTCAGTTCGGCGTCATATTACCTTGGAGACCGTCAGCTGATACGAATGACCTTCGCGGCTGGACCACAGCCCGGCGGCAATGAAACGGGCGGTGCTGAGTCCGGATGGCGTCGGGGTCGGTCGCAGGTTCAAGCCCGCAGGACTCACGATTTACCCCTTTCTGCGCATTCGGGCCGTTGCCGTAATGCCTCGAAGGCTTGCGTGTCATCACCCGTTCGAGCTTGGCTGATCAGCGGTGCCAAATCGGGGCCATGCCACACCTCGAAGACTTTTGTAACCGTAGAATAACAAGGCTTGCTAATGCTTCGGAACCTCGCCGTAAAAGTAATATTCATTGCCTTTTTTCTTTGGGCCAGTCAGTCATCACATGCTCAGGGAACCATTTTCGTCGACGGCTTTGAAAGTCCCCTGAACATTTCCGTCAGTGGGCCCGCGTTCCTCGCTGTCGGCCAGCAGGGCAGCGTGGTGCAGGAGTTGACCGGGCCTGTCTCCAGCTCGGGCGTGTCCTGGACGGTCGAGCCGGCGGGGCTCGTCGATTTCGACGCAGGCACTGGACTCATCGAAGGCATCGCACCCGGAGAAGTAACGCTCACCGCGTCGGTCACGGCCAACACGGAAGACGGCCCGCGGGAACTGGTTGATTCTGTAATCGTGACCGTGCGCCGGCCCGCGATCAAGCACCAATGGACCTTTAACGAAAGTGCGAATGGCTTTGGCCGGCAATTCGACGACTTTCTCGGAGGCCCGTCGGCCCTCGTCTTAAATAGACCGGGCGGCGACCCGATCGTTGAGAACGGCGGCGTCACGCTGGTCGGCGGCAACCCGGATTTCACCGACTTTATCTGGCTTCAGGGCGATCTCTTTGGCGGCCTGAAAGATACGACCATCGAGCTCTGGGCTACTCAGTTAAGCATCCAGGCATGGTCGAGAATCTTCGACTTTGGATCCGATACGTCGAACTATCTGTTTATGAGCTGGACGCGATTCGGAACACTGAATTCTGATCGAATCGAATGGCGGTCGCCTGCGGGAACATGGACAAAAGACGACGAGCTCGGGCCTTATGAACTGGGGGTCGAATATCATATTGCGATGGTGATCGATGGCGACCGAGGCAGCAACGGCGAGGCTTTGGTTTCCTGGTACAGAAACGGGCAACGGGTCGGTCAGACGTCGATGCCACCCGGCTTCCGGCTGGCCGATCTCGACTGTTGTAACAATTTTCTAGGCCGCTCGAAGTACCAAGCCGACTCGGTCGCCCATGCGAACTATAACGAGGTTCGTATATACGACGGTGCGCTTTCAGACGATGAAATCCTCGACAGTTATAACGCGGGACCGCTCGGAGGCGGCCAGACCGTCAACATCAGCATCGGAGGCACCAATCAGGTCAACGTCGGCCGAACCGCCCAGCTGACGGCCTCGATCACCAGCAATGTCGGGTCGTTCCCCGGTGACGTGATCTGGACGTCAGGGAATACTGAATTGCTCACCGTTTCATCGACTGGTCGACTGACCGGTGAAAAGATGTACCGACCCGGCGTTCAGGGCTGCACGGTCAGTGTGTGTGAGGTGGCCGTGACCGCAACCGTTGCCGCAAAGCCTTCGGTCTCAACCCAGGTCACTGTTCGGATTTTTCCAGCCGTGGACCCTTCCGAGACTTTTCGTTTCACGGTGAACAACCTTCTTCGCGATGTCAAAGACTGGACGGTCTCGTCTTCTTCATGGCAGGGTGTGACTGCACCAGCCGGCAGCCGTCGGGGCTTCGGCGGCCATATCCAGGGGATCGCCCGGGCCGGGGCCGTATGGGTGATGAGTCACAGCCAGGACAACGGCGAAGGATTTCTCATCTGGGGTACAGGAGCAAACAACAATTGGGGTTACCTTGAAGATGGCCTCGGGATCGAAGGCCATCCCGGCGGTATCCAGGCGTCGGGCGATGTCATCGCGGTCACCGCCAAGCCGCAGGGCGGCTCCAATAATGGTGGCAATGGCGTCAAGTTCTTCAGATTCCCGATAAGCGATACCAATACCGTGATACCCCTGCCTCACCTGACGATTGGGGAGTCGCGCGGTGAAGCGGGGGCGCTGGCCTGGAATCCGCGCCATGGACGGTTCTACTTTATCGACTCGCGGAATCAGTCGGTCCCGAGTACCGGAGTCGCAGACCAACCGGTCTGGAGAACGACCAAGGTCGGCGCGCCACTTACTGATCCGGCGAATCGATTCGAGAAATATCCCCTGAACGGCGGGGTGATTAACTTATTCGGATCACAGGGTTCCATTCAATTGATGTACGACGAGACCACTGGCGAAATGTATCTTCTGACCTTTGACCGTCGTACTGACGATGATGTATTTTTCGGGACCCGAGAGAACTACTTCGTTTCCCTGGTCAACTTCGACGCTCCGGAGTTGTCGAATTTTTTCGACACTAATACCTTTGTCAGAACGAACGCTGACGACAGCTGGTATTTATTCGCCTCGCCATCTTTCCGCTGGTCTGCGGGTCTGTATATCGATGCCTTCGGAAATGCGCGTGCCATTTCGACCGAACGGTGCGTCCCGCAAAGCGTTCCGGGTGTTTGTGATTCTTTGCAGCAGGACGTGGATTACTGGATACTCGGGCCCTCGTCACCCTGATGACCCATGAGTCGAGCGCTGACGACAGAACGGTGCGTCCCGGTGGGTGTCCGGCATCTGAGTCGGCATCTGCAACATCTGTTGTGATTTTTCACGCATTAGTGGATACTGGAACCTCAACCTAAACGACGGTATGAACATGAAGCTGATCAAATTGATGGTCCTGATGCCGCTGATGATGGCGTTTTCGTTCGCGCTTGCAAGCGAACAAATGAGCGAAGCCCAGATGGAAGTCTGGGGCGTAGTGGCCTCTTCCTGGGAAGATGAAAGCAAGGAGACCGGCGCCTGGCCGGGTGAGTATGTGCATGAAGACGCGCATACCTGGAGTCCTGAATGGCCTGTTCCGCGCAATGCAACATCAATGGCCGCCTGGTCGCGTTTCGGAGAGGCCTACAACCAGACCCTGAATTACGAGCTGTTCCCGCTTCAGGTCACCGTGATGGGTGACACCGCTGTGGTGTATTACTTCTCTGTGCGAGTGACCGAAAGTGGCGACGAGCGCGAGCGTGAAACCACAGGGCTGGTCGAAACGCTGGTGCGCACGGATGCAGGCTGGAAGTTCCTCGGCTTGTCCAGCTTCTCGAAGGGTGGTAGCGACTGATTGCTGCTTGTCAAGGCGCCAAGCGTCTTGACCACAATGCCCGATCCACGGCACAGAGGATTGTTGCCGGGGTCGGGCTTTTTTACGGTCAGGGTTTCGGTTGTCAGCCAGAACAACGCAGCCAGAACAAGACACCCATCAGCCAGAACAAGACACCTATCATCGGGCTCAGCAACTGCCGAGCAACCCGGACGCAAAAAACAACCCGGATACCCACCTACCTTTCTTACGTGATGGGTGTCCTTATTCTTTGCGCTCGATGGGTGTCCGTATTCTTTTTGTTCTTTTTCTTTGATGCGTATTCTTTGCCCCGGGGTCTTCGGAAGCTTCGCCCTGCTTGAAGTCCCACATCGCCACTCGATC
>JAABSN010000076.1 GCA_011390385.1 Thioalkalivibrio nitratireducens
CGGGTGGGAGAGCGAGGGCAGTTTTTCATGATTTCGAGGCGCATAGTGGTTCTATGCAACGAGAAATCAGGGAAAAATGCACCGCTCTTCCCACCGGCGCAGTAGGAGCAGCCCAAGTCCGACAGGCTGCTAGGCAACACCCCGGCGGCGGAGTTTCGGCTTGCGTCGCTTTTTCAGGATCCCATGACCATGAATCACAGCCTGTCCGAAGCGCAATGGCGAGACTTGATCCGGCAGCTCGGAAATCGGGCTGCCCTCTGGAGGATAGAACTTCTCCTTGGCGCGGTGATCGTCGTGACCTCGGCTGCAGGTTTCCATGTGGTAACCGGAGTATCCCCGGCCGTATTCGGGACGTCTGTGCTCGCTTATGCGGCGCTGGCAGGGATGGTGCTGTGCTCCGCACCCCCTTTTTCAGGCGAGGGCGGTCCCGGGCCGGCCAATCGGGTGACGTTTCTCCGCGCGGCGCTCGTCGTGCCGGTTGCGGTGATGATGCTCCACCCCTCTTCCCTGGACGGAGCCACAATCTACGGGCTGCTCGCGTTGGCGGCGCTGGCCTTGCTGCTGGACGCCGTGGACGGCGCCGTTGCTCGCCGCACCGGATGGGTCACCGCCTTTGGCGCTCGCTTCGATATGGAACTCGACGCACTGCTGATCATGGTCCTGGCCGTCCTGGTCTGGCAGACAGGGCAGGCCGGTATCTGGGTGCTGTTGATCGGTCTGATGCGCTATCTGTTCGTCGCCGCGGGTTGGCGATGGACGTGGCTGGAGAACGATCTTCCCCCGAGTCGGCGTCGGCAGGCCATCTGTGTTGTTCAATCGGTCGCGTTGCTGGTGGCGCTCGTGCCACGGGTTCCGGCCGATCTCGCAGGCGTGATCGCACTTGGAGCGTTGCTCATGCTGACGTATTCGTTCATCGTGGACGTTCGTTGGCTCTACCTTTCCTCTCACCGTGACACGGGAGAATGCCGATGACTCTGAAAAATCCAAGACTCAGCCGCGCGAGTGCGATGCTGATCTTCCTCTTGTCGATGGCCTTGCCCCCGTTCGCGCATGCCGAAATGGAGCGCTGGGTGATCGACGAGGAACACTTCGCGGTCGGTTTTCTGGTCGACCACATTGGTTTCGCGCGGGTACTGGGGATGTTTCTTCGCGCCGAAGGCCATTTCCTGTACAACCCGGAAACCATGGAGATCGGCGGTGGAGAATGGGTGATCCACACGGACAGCGTTTTCAGCAATCATGACAAAAGGGATGAACACCTGCGTGGAAGTGACTTTCTCGATGTCGAGCGGTATCCGCGTATGGTTTTCCGCCCGCAAAGCTGGACGCCAACCGCTGACGGCGCGGGACGCTTGACGGGCAGCCTGGAACTCCTTGGGCAGACCCGGCCGGTAACGCTGGATGCGCGTATCAACAAGATCGGACGTTATCCCTTGCCTCTTGGTGGTTTGTTCTCTCGCCCTGAAGTGCTTGGTGCGTCGCTACGCGGCACGATCCGCCGCAGCGAGTGGGGCATGACCTACGGGGTGTCGCGGGGTCTGGTCGGCGACGAGATCGAATTGATCCTGGAGTTCGAAGCCCAGCGTCAGTGAACAGACCCTGTTCGGGTGGGTGGGACACCAGGAGCCTGTCGGACTTGGGCTCGCTACGGGCACCCAGGTCCGACAGGCTCCTGGGGCGAATGACTGGAGGAAGCGGGATGAGTATGTTGAGTTGGTGGCCTTTCGGGCGGGTGCCCGAGATTTCCGCGAATGAACTGTCCAAGGCTCTTGATCGCGGTGAAGTGCAGGTAGTGGATGTGCGAACCGGTGTGGAATTCCGCCGCAGCCGGATTCCCGGAGCCATTCATTTGCCGATCACCCGTTTCAGCGATGCGAATCTGAAGCAGCTCGGGCTTGATCCCCGGCGACCGGTGGTCGCCATCTGCCTGACGGCGCACAGGAGCATTCCGGCTGTCCGAAAGCTCGCGGAATTGGGGTTCGACGCCCGGCAACTCCGAGGTGGCATGCGGGCATGGTGGCGGTACGGCGGACGTTGCGAAGAAGCCTGACGGGTTCCGTGGGCCTGCCGGGCTCAGGTTGCCCGGTGGCGGGGGAATACTTGACGCTCTGCGCCGTCTTTCGGTAATGTATACCCATATATCGTTATATTCTTATGTAGTGTTCACCGGCGAGTCGCCGTCGGGTGATTCAAGGGTGAAAGTGCAGTGACCACGCCTGCCACGCCCATGCTGTGGCTCAGCGGGCGCAAAAGACAAAAACGTTTCTTCGCGATCGAAAAGGAGAACAGTCATGCGCAAATCTCTCAAGGTTCTGGCGGCTTCCGCTCTTGTTCTGGCCTTTGCAGCGCCGATGCAATCCAGTGCTCAATGGTATGGACCCGGCTACGGATACGGCCCTTATTATGGCCCCGGCTACTATGGTCCGGGTTATGGCCGTGGCTGGGGTGACTGGTTCGGCCTCGGCGACCTGTTCGGCGACTTCGGTTTCTCGATGCGTGGCAGCGGTCGGGGTTGGGGTCGCGGGTATGGGCGCGGAGATGGCTGGGGTTACTACGATCCCTACTATCGTGGCTGGGGGTACGCGCCGTACTACGGCGGACCGTGGGGAGCGCCGGCTCCGCAACAGTCCGAGTCCGAATCCGAGTCCGAATAGATCTGACGACGCAGCCTGACGTTGCAAGCCCGGTCCGCAAGGACCGGGCTTTCTTGTTTGCGCACACGCGTTTTCCGGTCACACCAGTTTGTGTTTCTGGGGATGGTTCCGGATGGGATTCGCGGTCGATGATCGAGGTGGATGTGATAGGCTTCGCCGTCCCGAAACGAGTCCAGGGTGGGCGTTGATCATGTTCAAGAACCTGCGTTTGTACCGCCTTTCCAGTCCATTCACGCATGGTCCTCATAGTCTGGATGAACATCTGCAGGCCACTGTATTTCGGCCTTGCGGCAAGTTGGAGCAACAGACGCTGGGTTGGGTGCCACCCCTTGGGCGGCGCGCGAAGCTGCTGACACATGCTTGTGGTTCAGCCGTGGTCCTGTGCGCACGCAAGGAGTCCCGCATGCTGCCACCCGCTGTCGTCAACGAGGAACTGGCCGAGAAGGTCGCACTGATCGAGGATAGCGAAAGCCGTCGGGTGGGTCGGAAGGAACGTCAGGAGATCAAGGAAGAGATTGTCCACGAACTGCTGCCCCGGGCCTTTACGCGTTCCAGCCATGTCCTTGCGATGATCCTGCCGCGCAGCGGCTGGGTGGTGATCGACAGTTCGAGCAAGGTCCGATCAGAGGAGTTCCTGAGCCTGCTGCGGGAGGCCCTGGGATCGCTGCCAGTGGCGATGCCCCGGCTGCAGGCGGATCCTGCGGTGGTCATGACCTCATGGGTGGGCGGCGAGAGCCTCCCGGCAGGGCTCGAACTCGGCGATGAGTGCGAGTTGCAGGAGTCCGGAGAGGACGGCGGCAGTGTTCGAGTGAAGCGGGTCGAGTTGCTGTCGGACGAGATCCGCACTCACCTTGGTGCCGGGAAGCGTGTTTCCAGACTGGCGCTGGGCGTCGACGAAAGGATGCGTTTTGTTCTTGATGCAGAACTTGGAATCCGACGCCTGGCGTTCGAGGACGTGGTGTTGGAGTCGTTGAAGGATGTGGACGGTGAGGATGATCTGGCGCGGATGGATGCCGAATTCACGCTGTTGAGTCTGGAACTGGAGGCTCTGATCCCTCGAGTGCTCGAATGGTTTGGCGGTGAGCAGGGAACCGCAAGCGAAGCAGCCTGAGCATGGGTTCTTCCGCGGAAACGACCCTGGAGCTGGTATGGCGCTGTGCAGCAGCGCACATGCATTCCACCTTCAGCGTGAAAGCACCCGCGTAGCGCGCCGTGAGGCGCAGCCGCACCGCGCCGATACCCCCGCCGGCCCCGGCCCCCAGGCTCCGGGGTCTCCAACGGTGCAATTCGTTGCACTCATTGACACCCTGCGCCTTTCATGCTCTGGGGTGGCGCGCACCGGCATGACCGTTAGCGCCGTCCTTTCCAGCACACCATGCAATCCGACCCCGGATCTGGCGATCGGCCGGACGTGGTGATCCGGATGTCATCGGTCTTGCGCCATCACGGGCAAGCGCTCCCCCCTAGGGAAGTGCTGATTAGTGCACTTGTCATTGCGAGCGAAGCGCGGCAATCTAAAAGGCACTTTTTAAATCCATGCCTTATGGATCGCCGCTTCGCTCCTCGCGATGACGCATTAATCAGCGCTTCCCTAGGAGCCTGTCGGACTTGGGCTGCTCCCAGGAGGGGAGAACGCGATGAATGGCAGTCAGGCAGCGAGTTGGCGGAGCACGTAGGGTAGGATGCCACCGTGGCGGAAGTAGTCGATCTCCTGTGGGGTATCGATACGTACACGCGCCTGAAAATCGATCTCCGAGCCATCCTCGCGGGTGGCGCGTACAGTGACCTGCCTGGCCCGACCTTCATCGAGGCCTTCGATCGCGTACAGCTCGCGGCCGGTCAGAGCCAGTGACGCGGCGTTTTCTCCGGGCAGGAACTGCAGCGGCAGCACGCCCATGCCGATCAAGTTGGAGCGGTGGATGCGCTCGTAGCTCTCGACGATTACGGCCTTCACGCCCAGCAGCAGCGTGCCCTTGGCTGCCCAGTCACGGGAGGAACCGGTGCCATATTCCTTGCCGGCGATGACCACCAGCGGGGTCCCTTCTTCCTTGTAGCGCATGGCCGCGTCGTAGATGGGCATGGCCTCGCCGTCGGGAAGGTGCAGGGTTACGCCGCCCTCGGTGCCCGGTGCGAGCAGGTTGCGCAGGCGCACATTCGCGAAGGTACCGCGCATCATCACCTCGTGGTTGCCGCGGCGAGACCCATAGGAGTTGAAGTCGGCGGGCTTCACGCCCTTGCTGGCAAGGTAACGGCCGGCGGGGCTGTCGGCACGGATAGCGCCGGCTGGCGAGATGTGATCGGTGGTCACCGAGTCGCCGAGGAGCGCGAGCACGCGTGCGCCCTTGATTTCGGTGAGTGGCGCCGGAGTCATCGTCATGCCATCGAAGTAGGGCGGATTGCGAACGTAGGTGGAATCCTCCTTCCATTCGAAGCGGTCGCCCTCCGGTGCGGTCAGGCGCATCCAGCGGTCCTCGCCGCGGTAGACATCCTCATAACTGCTCTTGAAGCTCTTGGCAGTCACGCTGCTGGCGACGACCGCCTGAATCTCGGCATTGCTCGGCCAGAGATCCTTGAGGTAGACAGGATTGCCCATGCCATCCTCACCGATCGGGTCGTTCAACAGATCCCGGGTCATGGTGCCGGCCAGTGCATAGGCCACCACAAGCGGCGGAGACGCAAGGAAGTTCATGCGCACCTCGGAGTGAATGCGCCCCTCGAAGTTACGATTGCCCGAAAGCACCGAGCTGACGATGAGGTCGTCCTTCAGCACGGCTTCGCTGATCGGTTCCGGCAACGGGCCGGAGTTGCCGATGCAGGTGGTGCAGCCATAGCCGACCACATGGAAGCCCATCGCCTCCAGATCGGTCAGAAGACCAGACTGTTCGAGGTATTCGGTGACCACCTTCGAGCCCGGAGCCAGCGACGTTTTGACCCAGGGTGGGACCTTCAGACCGCGTTCCCGCGCCTTCCTTGCGACCAGGCCGGCGGCCAGCATCACCGAAGGGTTGGAGGTGTTGGTGCAGGAGGTGATTGCTGCGATGACGATATCACCGTGGTCAAGCGAAAACTCCTGGTCGTTCATGCTGACTCGGGTGCGTGCCTGCGGTTCCTGCGCCTGGTGTTCCACGCCCACGGCGGTGTGGCCGCCTTCCGCCTCGAAGCGTTCGGCCTCGGCCGGTTCGGCAACGGCGCTGGCGCGTTCCTTCAGGAGGGTGTCGATCATTCCGCTGACTCGGGCACCGGCTTCGCTGAGGCGCAACCGGTCCTGCGGGCGGCGTGGTCCGGCAAGGCTGGGTTCCACGGAGGAGAGATCCAGTTCGAGGGTGTCGGTATAACGTGCTTCGGGCGCGTCATCCTCGCGCCACAGTCCCTGTGCGCGGGCGTAGGCCTCGACCAGTTGGATCTGCACCGCGTCGCGGCCGGTCAGGCGCAGGTATTCGAGGGTTTCGCCATCAATGGGGAAGATGCCGCAGGTCGCCCCGTATTCCGGCGCCATGTTGGCGATGGTTGCGCGGTCAGCCAGGGGCAGGTCGGCCAGTCCGGAACCGAAGAACTCGACGAACTTGCCAACCACACCGTGCTTGCGCAGCATTTCCACGATCACCAGTACCAGGTCGGTGGCGGTGGCGCCCTCTGACAGCTTACCGGTCAACCGGAAACCGACGACCTGCGGGATGAGCATCGAGATCGGCTGACCCAGCATCGCGGCCTCGGCCTCGATGCCGCCGACGCCCCAGCCGAGAACGCCGAGACCGTTGATCATCGTCGTGTGCGAGTCGGTTCCGACCAGAGTGTCGGGATAGGCCCGGCAGCGGCCGTCCGCTCCTTCGTCCATGAACACGGTACGAGCCAGGAATTCGAGATTCACCTGGTGCACGATGCCGGTATCGGGTGGCACCACCTTGAAGGTGGCGAAAGCCTGCTGCCCCCATTTCAGAAACACGTACCGTTCCCGGTTGCGCGAGTATTCGAGTTCCGCGTTCAGGTTGACGGAGTTCACGTTGCCGTAGGAATCAACCTGCACCGAATGGTCGATCACCAGCTCGGCGGGTTGCAGAGGATTGATTTTCGCCGGATCGCCACCAAGCGCAACCATCGCGTCGCGCATTGCCGCAAGATCCACCACCGCGGGAACGCCGGTGAAGTCCTGCAGCAACACCCGGGCGGGGCGGAAGGCGATTTCCTGCGTGGGCTCGGCCTGCGAGTCCCAGTCGAGCAACGCCTCGATATCCGCTCTGCGCACGGTCTGCCCATCCTCGAACCGGAGCAGGTTCTCGAGAAGGATTTTCAGCGAATAGGGCAGGCTTGCCGCGCGCGGATCGTCGGTGATCGGCACGATGTCGCACTCGCGGTCGCCGGCCTTGACGGTTCGGGTGTACTTGTCGGGGGATGCGGTCATGATGTCGTTCCCAGGGTCAGGTGTTGAGTCGATGCAGCAGGTTTCTGGCCTCATTGATCAGTCGGTTGCGCCCGAAAAGCAGCTTCCAGCGCGAGCCTCCCGCCTGGCGCCAGAGTACCGCGGCGCGAATACCGGAAAGGAGTACCGCTCTGATGCGGGCGGCTACGTTGGCATTGGAGAGGTGGGTCTGTTCACCCTGTACGATGATCCGCGGCCCCAACCTGGAAATCGATTCCTGATAGACATCGGCCAGGCGGGCGATCACGCTTTCATGGGACAGGTTGAAGTATTCGACCTGGCGTTCGGCGGCTTTCAGCCCGTCGCCAAGGGCGTTGAGCATCTCGGGATTCCCCTGGAGTTTCTTCTCCAGAAAGATGAGGCCGATCGCGTACCGGGTGATCTCCATGTCCGGTGGCTTGCCGCCGGACTTGAGTTGCACCTCGATCCGTTCCAGACCGGTTCGCAGATTGGCTTCGCCGCGAAAAATCTCGGCCGGCATGTCCACGTCGAAGGCAAACAGGCTTCCGATCAGGATTTCGAACTCGTGTTCGTCGCAATGGCCGCGCCAGGCAAGATCCTTGACCAGGGATGCGGCCTGGAAGATCGCGGCAAGCGCCAGGGTTCGGTTGTAGTCGGTACGCTCCAAGGGTGCTCTATCTCGCGGTTGGGACAGTGGATTCCAGCAGTCTGTCTGGTCTGCCAGGGGAACGCGGCTCAAGCCGTTGTCGCCGGAACCGGCGCGGCGATCCATAAGTCGCGGATCAGCCTCAGCGTCGCCGGGATGGCCGCGCTGCGCTCTTAATGACAGGACCCCTTTTCAGCGCGTTGTTGGCGTTACTATACCGGAAGTGACGCGTCCGGCCGCGGTTTTCCGTTGGCGATCACGGCCCCGCCGAGGCACTCGCGGTTGCGGTAAAACACGATGGACTGCCCCGGTGCCACGGCACGCTGCGGTTGTGCGAACGCCACCTGCAGGCCGTTCACGGACATGTGGGTGATACGCACGACCTGCAGGGGCTGCCGGTGGCGAATGCGAGCAAGCAGAGATTCCCCTTCCGCTGGCGGATACAGGATCCAGTGCGGAGCCTCCGTCACCAGTTGGTGGCTGAGCAGCAGAGGGTGATCGGTCTGCTGGGCAACGATCAGCCGGTTGTGATGGATGTCCTTGGCCACAACGTACCAGGGTGCTTCGCCGGCCCCGTCGACGCCGCCGATGCCGAGGCCCTGGCGCTGCCCCGGCGTGTAGAACATCAGTCCCCGGTGCCTGCCGATGATTCGGCCTTCGGGCGTGCAGATATCCCCTTCGGATGCATGCAGGTAGCGGGAGAGAAAATCCCGGAAGCGCCGTTCGCCGATGAAGCAGATGCCCGTGCTGTCCTTGCGCGCGTGGTTGGGCAGCCCGAGGTCGTGAGCGATCCGGCGCACCTCGGTTTTCAGAAGTGCGCCGAGCGGGAACAATGCCGGCCGAAGCTGTTCCTGCGTCATCCGGCATAGGAAATAGGTCTGATCCTTGCCAGCATCAGCGGCGCGGAGCAGGTGCGATGCATCTGCCTCGTGCAGTATGTCTGCGTAATGTCCGCTCGCGACATGGGTTGCGCCGCGTCGGCGCGCCTGATCCAGCAGGGCAGGGAACTTGATTTCGCGATTGCAGAGGATGTCGGGGTTCGGGGTTCGACCCGCTTCGTATTCTGCGAGAAAATGTCTGAACACCCGCTGCCAGTACTCTGCCGCGTAATTGGCCTTGTGCAGGGGGATGCCGAGTTGCGTGGCGACGTCGCGCGCCATCGCCAGATCGGCCTCGGCTGCGCAGTAGCCGGCCTCGTCATCCTCCTCCCAGTTCTTCATGAACAGGCCTTCGACGCGGTACCCGGCCTCCAGCAGGCGTGCGCCCGCCACTGCCGAGTCCACCCCCCCGGAAAGACCGAGAACGACCTTGGCCGCCTGCATCATGTTGCGGGCGATACCAGCGCACCGACACTCTCCAGCGGTAATCGCAGGCCCTGTTCAAAGCGGCGCAGGGTTCGTTGCACCAGAGGACTGCGCAGTGGCCAGTGTTCGATGGCTTCCGTGGCCGTCAGCCAGTGCGTTGCAAGGATGGCGGGATCCCGTTTCGTGGGGCCCGCTGCGGGCCGGGCACTGCCCGTGAAGGCGACCCGCATGGTCACGGCGCCGCCGGGCAGCGCCAGAAGGTCGCAGCCGAGCCACGCCTCGGGGCTGAAGTCGAAGCAGGTCTCCTCGCGAACTTCGCGTACGACCGCCTCCAGGAGCGATTCGCCCGCCTCGAGGTGCCCCGCGGGCTGGTTCAGTACCCGGCTGCCTGCGATCCATTCCTCGACGAAGAGATAACGGCCGCGATCGGCGATCACCGCGGCAACGGTCAGGTGGCAACGCAGGCGTTCGGGCATGGAAGATCCGTCATGGTTCGCGATACATTCATCCATCGCCTGAAATGATAACGCGGCGCGCAAGTGTCTGCCGTGAAGCCCCCGGCCGTTCTTGTATAATCCGGGCGTTCCTCCCATTTTGCGACCACTGGAGCCAACATGGCCTACGAGCACATCAAGATCCCAGCTGACGCCCAGCCGATTGCCGTCGATTCAAGCGGTGCGCTGCAGGTTCCGGACCGTCCGATCATCCCTTTCATCGAGGGGGATGGCATTGGGGTCGATATCTCCCCGGTCATGCAGAAAGTCGTGGATGCCGCAGTCGCCAGGGCGTACGACGGCAAGCGGCAGATCGCCTGGATGGAGGTCTACGCGGGGGAGAAGGCGAATACCGTGTACGGCGCCAATACCTGGCTGCCGGCGGAAACGCTGGATGCGGTGCGGGATTATGTGGTCTCGATCAAGGGCCCCCTGACCACACCGGTGGGTGGCGGCATCCGGTCCCTGAACGTTGCCCTGCGGCAGCAGCTCGATCTCTATGTCTGCCTGCGCCCCGTGCGGTACTACGCGGGGACGCCGAGTCCGCTGAAGGCACCGGAGAAGACCGACATGGTGATCTTCCGCGAGAATTCCGAGGACATCTACGCCGGCATCGAGTACGAGGCGGGTAGCGATGAGGTCCGCAAAGTCATCGACTTCCTGCAGAACGAAATGGGTGTGACCAAGATCCGCTTCCCGGATACCGCCGGGATTGGCATCAAGCCCGTGTCCAGCGAGGGAACCAAGCGGCTGGTGCGCAAGGCGATCCAGTATGCCATCGACAACGATCGGCCGTCGGTGACCCTGGTGCACAAGGGCAACATCATGAAATTCACCGAGGGCGCCTTCAAGAACTGGGGCTACGAACTCGCGCAGGAGGAATTCGGTGCCGAGGAGATCGACGGTGGTCCGTGGTGCAGCTTCACCAATCCGAATACCGGCGGGGAGATCGTGATCAAGGACGTGATCGCGGATGCGTTTCTGCAGCAGATCCTGCTACGCCCCGACGAATACGACGTGATCGCCACGCTGAACCTCAACGGCGACTACATCTCCGATGCGCTCGCCGCGCAGGTGGGCGGTATCGGAATCGCGCCCGGCGCGAACCTCTCCGACACGGTGGCGATGTTCGAGGCGACCCATGGCACCGCGCCGAAGTACGCCGGCCAGGACAAGGTGAACCCCGGGTCATTGATCCTGTCTGCGGAGATGATGCTCCGGCACATGGGCTGGGTCGAAGCGGCGGACCTGATCGTCGTCGGCATGGCCGGCGCGATCAGCGCCGGGAAGGTAACCTACGATTTTGCCCGACAGATCAGCGGTGTGGAACCGCTCTCGTGCTCCGCTTTTGGTGCAGCACTGATCGAGCACATGACCAACGAAGGGGGATAGGAATTGCGGTCTCTTTGTCTATGCAATGGAACTGGTGAAACTCTTGATGGCCTGAAACTGGATTCCGACGCGTTGTACTACCGATGAGTGATCCCACGCACAAGACAGGGCAGGACGAATCGGTCGCTGTCGAAGAGTCCCGCCCGGAGCTCAAGCCGCCCAGAAGTTTCAAGGTGGTCTTGCTGAACGACGATTACACCCCGATGGAATTCGTGGTGGAGGTACTGGAGACCTTTTTCGCGATGGATCGGGAGAAAGCCACGCGGGTCATGCTGCACGTGCACACCCGCGGCAAGGGTGTTTGCGGTATTTTCAGCCGCGACGTTGCCGAGACCAAGGTGGCCCAGGTCAACGATTATGCTCGTCACCACCAGCATCCGCTGCTATGTTCGATGGAGGAGGCCTGAACGCCATGCTTGACCGCGAACTTGAATTCAGTCTCAACCTGGTGTTCAAGGATGCCCGGGAAAAACGGCACGAATTCGTGACTGTCGAACACCTGCTTCTTGCTCTGATATCCAACCCCAGCGCGGCCGGTGTCCTGCGCGCGTGCGGTGGCGATCTGGAGCGCATCCGCGCGGAACTCGACGCATGGCTGGATTCCAATACACCACGGATCCCGCCGCGGGACGGCCGTGAAACCCAGCCGACGCTGGGGTTCCAGCGGGTTCTGCAGCGTGCGGTGTTCCACGTGCAGTCCAGCGGCCGCAAGGAGGTCAGTGGTGCCAACGTTCTGGTCGCCCTGTTCGGTGAACAGGACAGCCACGCCCTGCACCTGCTCGCCCAACAGGATATACAGCGACTGGACGTGGTGAACTACCTCTCTCACGGCATCTCCAAGGTGGCCGATGAGGAGCATGGGCAGGTGCAGCCGGGTGCCACTGATGGCGCCAGCCAGGCGGGCCCCGGCGCCGAGGACGGCGAGCCGAAGCAGAATGCTTTGACGCTGTACGCGACGAACCTGAACGAGCGGGCGTCCCGGGACGAGATCGACCCCCTGATCGGGCGCGAGCACGAGATCGAGCGCACCATCCAGATCCTTTGCCGACGACGCAAGAACAACCCGCTACTGGTCGGTGAGGCCGGGGTCGGCAAGACTGCCATCGCCGAAGGGCTCGCCAAGCGGATCGTCGATCACGAGGTTCCGGAGGCGATCGAGAAAGCATCGGTCTACGCCCTCGATCTGGGTGCCCTGGTCGCTGGAACCAAGTACCGGGGCGATTTCGAGAAGCGTCTGAAGGGCGTGCTTGCACAGTTGAAGCGACAGCCCGGCGCGGTACTTTTCATTGACGAGATCCATACCATCATCGGGGCCGGGGCGGCCTCGGGCGGCGTGATGGACGCGTCCAATCTGATCAAGCCAATGCTCGCAAGTGGCGAGCTCAAGTGTATCGGTTCGACCACATACCAGGAATACCGTGGCATTTTCGAAAAGGATCGGGCCCTGGCTCGACGGTTCCAGAAAATCGATGTGCCCGAGCCCTCGGTGGACGAAACCTTCCAGATTCTTGCCGGGCTGAAGTCGCGGTTCGAGGCCCATCACAACGTGCGTTTCACCCGCCCGGCGCTGCGCGCGGCCGCGGAATTGGCCGAGCGCTACATTACCGACCGTTTCCTGCCGGACAAGGCGATCGATCTGATCGACGAGGCCGGTGCCCACCGCCAGTTGCAGCCTTCGGCCAACCGGAAAAAGACGATCAGCGTGCAGGATATCGAGGCCATTGTCGCAAAGATTGCGCGCATTCCGCCGAAGTCGGTCTCCTCCAGCGATGTCGAGATCCTGCGCAACCTGGAGCGCGACCTCAAGATGGTGGTGTTCGGACAGGATCCGGCGATCGAAAGCCTCAGCACCGCCATCAAGATGGCGCGCTCGGGCCTCGCCGACCAGGAAAAGCCGATCGGCTCGTTCCTGTTCACTGGACCCACGGGGGTGGGCAAGACCGAGGTCACGAAGCAACTGGCCCGGGTTCTGGGGATCGAACTCGTGCGCTTCGACATGTCCGAGTACATGGAGCGGCATACCGTCTCGCGGCTGATCGGGGCCCCCCCCGGTTATGTGGGTTACGACGAAGGCGGATTGCTCACGGATGCCATCCTGAAGCACCCCCACGCCGTGTTGCTGCTGGACGAGATCGAGAAGGCGCATCCCGATGTGTTCAACCTGTTGTTGCAGGTGATGGACCATGGGACGCTGACCGATACCAATGGCCGCAAGGTCGACTTCCGCAACGTGATCGTGGTCATGACCAGCAATGCCGGTGCGGAAATGGCCAGTCGTCCGTCGATGGGTTTCACCCAGCAGGATCATTCAACCGATGCAATGGAAGTCCTGAAGCGTACCTTCAGTCCCGAATTCCGCAACCGGCTCGATGGCATCATCCAGTTCGGAGCGCTGGACGAGGCCACCATCCTGGGTGTGGTCGACAAGTTCCTGGTGCAGTTGCAGGCGCAACTGGACGAGAAAAAGGTGGTGCTCACCGTGACCCCCGAGGGCCGGGCGTGGCTCGCGGAGCATGGGTACGACGCGAAGATGGGCGCACGGCCGATGGCGCGGACCCTTCAGGAATACATCAAGAAACCGCTGGCCGAGGAAATCCTGTTCGGCAGGTTGATGAAGGGGGGCGGGGAAGTGATCGTACGGCTGGGCGACGACGGGCTGGTACTGGATATCCGGGAGCCCGCCGTATCCTGATTGAGGCGCGGATGCGCGTGGGGCGACCGGATCCGCTCACTTGTTCCGGTAGACGATTCGGCCCTTGGTGAGGTCGTAAGGGGTCATCTGCACGATGACCTTGTCGCCCCTGAGAATCCGGATGTAGTGCTTGCGCATCTTTCCCGAGATATGGGCAGTGATCACGTGTCCATTTTCCAGTTCAACGCGGAACATCGTGTTGGGCAGTGTCTCGACAATGGTCCCTTCGAGCTCGATCTCGTCTTCCTTCGCCATGCAGTTCCTCTTTGATATGCAACAGGAGGCGACATTATGCGGATGCGTGGCGGGAACTCAAGCACGGCCGCGTTTTTTCCGATTTTTCCGGCCACCGGCCTCCCATGCGTCCAGCGATCGGTTCGTGGAACTCCCGCTCAGCCGGGAATCGTGTCCCCGCCCAATGGCGGCCTGATGTCGGGTTTGCCGGTCGGGAATTGATGGGCATACACTACGCCAGTGTTGAGCGGATCAGGTAAGCCATGGAATCTCAGTGGGCGTTGGTGTTCCCCGGTCAGGGGTCGCAGTCGGTAGGCATGCTGAATGAGCTGGGCGTTAACCACCCAGTCGTTCGCGCAACGTTCGAGGAAGCCTCCGACGTGCTGGGAGAGGATCTCTGGGCCCTGTGTCAGAACGGCCCGGTGGAAACACTGAACCGCACCGAATACACCCAGCCCGCGATGCTCGCGGCCGGTGTCGCGGCGTGGCGGGCGCTGATGTCGTTGACCGATGCCCGGCCATCGATGCTCGCAGGTCACAGTCTGGGCGAATACAGTGCCCTTGTGGCCGCCGACGCGCTCGACTTTGCTGCTGCGGTGGATCTTGTTCGCGTTCGTGCCGCCGCGATGCAGAGTGCAGTACCGGAGGGCGAGGGGGCGATGGCCGCCATCCTCGGCATGAATGATGCTTCGGTTCAGGCTCTTTGCGCCGCTGAGGCCGGCGCCGACGTGCTCGAGCCGGTCAATTTCAACTCACCGGGACAGGTCGTGATCGCCGGGTCCGCAGCGGCCGTGAAACGCGCGATTGCGGCGGCTCCGGCAGCGGGCGCCAAGCGGGCTCTTCCACTGCCAGTCTCGGTGCCCTCGCACTGCGCATTGATGCGCCCTGCGGCCGAGCAATTGGCCGCACGGCTGGAAACGACCGTACTGCAGCTTCCGCGCATTCCCGTCCTGCACAATGCCAGCGCTGCATCCGTGGATTCGGTGGCGGCCCTGCGCAGCATTCTGGCGGAACAACTGTTCCGTCCGGTGCGCTGGGTGGAGACCATCCAGGCGATGCGCGCCAGGGGCGTGCGCATCATGGTCGAGGCCGGACCCGGCCGGGTTCTGACTGGGCTTGCCAAGCGAATCGACCGCGATCTGCAACTTTTCGAGGTCAGTGACGAGGCGAGTCTCGAGAAGACGCGTGAGGCACTGAATGCGTGATGTGGGAGATCCCCACGGGGGTCTTTCATGACCGCGGAGCGCCGACAGGAGCGGTGCGGGACGACCTGCCGCGGACTGGATGAATCCGTTTCGGAGCGGCCCCCGGTGCCTTCAGTGTGCTGGACGAAGCAGACGGGTCCTGCATGATGCAGGGTCGATGTCTGGCGCCGATCACCATCTGAGCAAACATCGTAGCAATCAAGGAAATCGTAAGATGTCGAAATCCCGAGGAGCAGCCCTGGTTACCGGAGCCAGTCGTGGTATTGGCGCCGCCATTGCCCGACGCCTTGCCGACGACGGCTGGCCGGTGATCGGAACGGCTACATCCGCCAGGGGAGCGGAGTCCATTTCCTCGGCGCTGGCCGATATCGGTGGACGGGGCGTGGTTCTGGATGTGACCGACTCCGCGTCGGTCCAGCTGGCACTGGACGATATCCAGGCGCGTGAAGGCGTGATCGAGGTGCTTGTCAACAACGCCGGGATCACTCGCGACAACCTCCTGATGCGAATGAAAGATGAGGAATGGGACAGCATCATCGAGACCAACCTCACGGCGGCGGCACGCCTGAGTCAGAAGATGCTCAAGGGCATGATGAAGGCTCGCCGCGGCCGGATCATATTCATTGGTTCGGTGGTCGGAGCGACCGGGAATCCCGGGCAGACGAATTATGCGGCAGCCAAGGCCGGACTGGCAGGTTTTGCGCGCGCACTGGCGCGCGAGGTGGGCAGCCGGAATATTACGGTGAACACCGTGGCACCCGGCTTCATCGATACTGACATGACCAGGGATCTCGGCGATGCGGTGAAATCGAAGCTGCTGGAAGGGATCCCGCTGGCCCGTCTCGGACAACCCGAGGAGATCGCCGCGGCGGTGTCCTTTCTCGCATCGCCGGAAGCAGGGTAC
>JAABSN010000077.1 GCA_011390385.1 Thioalkalivibrio nitratireducens
AAGTGATGCCGCGCACGACGCTCATCCTGACGCCGGGCGATCTTCTGCACCTCGGGACGATTCGCAAACTGGGCCAGCGTAATCCCGTCCAGAAAATCGTGCAGTTGCTGGCTCAGATCATCCCAAAGCTCATGGGTCAGGCAGCGCTCGCCCTGTTGACAGTCCTTCTGCCCCTTGCACCGCGTGACGTCAACGGATTCGTCCACCGCCATGATGATGTTGGCGATGCTGATCTGATCCGCTCTCTTCGCCAGACGGTAGCCACCGCCGGGTCCGCGCACACCCTCGACCAGGCTGGCCTTGCGCAGTTTCGCAAACAACTGCTCGAGGTAAGACAGGGAGATTCCCTGGCAGTGAGAAATATCTGCCAGCGTAACCGGCCCGATACGGTCGTGAATGGCCAGATCCATCATCGCGGTCACCGCGTAGCGGCCTTTTGTTGACAACTTCATATACGTCGCCTCCGGGAATTACTGCTTCAGGTGTGAAAGGCCTTCCTTCTCGGCTTGCGAATCCATTCCAGCTTTCTTGACCAATGCGCTCAGGAATAATTCCACCATTCCGTCATGCGAATGACTAAAGACCTTAACATATTTAATGCATTTGTGTTCGCAGGGCCATGGATCCCGAACGACCCGCGTCTTCGGAATTCAGGGTCTTCCAGGCAGGATGACGACCAGGGAATGAAGAGGAACCCGTGGGAACAGGCCGATCAGATCCGCGTTGCGCATCCGGATACACCCGTGAGATACCGGGCTGCCGACGCGGCCTTCTTCATCGGTACCATGGACGTAGATATACCGGGAAAAACTGTCGACATCTCCCCCGCGATTCAAACCGGGCTCCAGACCATCGAGCCAAAGGATACGGGAAGTGATTCGGTCTTCCGGGCTGCGTTCAGCGCGATCGGTGAGGATGGTCGCGACCAGGCCGGTATCAACGCGGCCCCGGAAGATGGTCCCCACGGGAGCGGCATCGCCGATTCGCTGGGCGACCCGGTGCAGGCCCAGAGGGGTCTGCAGGCTCCCCTCGCGGTTGCCGGTGCCCTGGGCTGCGGTCGATACGGGGTAGATACCCCGGACGCGCGCTCCATCCCATTCATAAAGAAGCTGCTCGTCAACCCGCACCACGAGCACCGGCCGCCCCCAGCCTCTGGGTTCCCGCGCCAGGGATCCCAGAACAACGTTGTTCATCCATTCCCGATGCGATGACATCTGATCATCCGTCGAACCGGGATAGCGTTGGCATCGATCGCCGATTGCGCTTCTCAACGCTTCTCAATGCTCATTTCTTGTTCGCCAGATCCAGGACTTCGCCACCGATCGACTCGATCTCGGACATGTTTGCATCGGCGCGCAGGGAAGACAGGTAATCGAGGTAATCCGGGGCGAGACCAGTCACATACTGACCGTCGAACACGGAACAGTCGAACCGTTCGATCGACCGATTGCCACGCTGTACCGCGGCGACGAGATCGTCGAGGTCCTGATAAATGAGCCGGTCGGCCGCGATCGCGGCACACACGGAATCCTCGTCCCGTTCATGCGCGATCAGCTCGTTTGCCGCAGGCATGTCGATTCCGTAGACATTCGGGAAACGGACCGGGGGCGCCGCAGATGCGAAATAGACCTTGCGGGCACCCGCTTCCCGCGCCATCAGCACAATTTCCCTCGACGTGGTACCACGAACGATCGAATCGTCGACCAGCATCACGTTCTTGTCTCGAAACTCGAGTCCGATGGCGTTCAATTTCTGGCGCACGGATTTCCGCCGCCGTGTCTGCCCCGGCATGATGAACGTCCGGCCAATGTAGCGGTTCTTGATGAAACCCTCGCGGTACTTGATGCCGAGCTCGTGTGCCATCTCAAGCGCCACGGTACGGCCGGTATCCGGAATCGGCACGACCACATCGATATCGTGATCGGGCCAGATACGGCGGATCTTCTGCCCCAGCCGAGTCCCCATGCGCATGCGGGCCCGATGCACGAAAACATTGTCGATCACCGAATCGGGTCGGGCAAAATAGACGTGCTCGAAGATACAGGGATTGAGGACCGGATTCGGCGCGCAGGAACGGGTCGCCACCTGTCCATCGGGCGTAATGAAAATGCCCTCGCCCGGATCAAGGTCACGCTCCAGCTCGAAGCCCAGCGATTCCAGCGCAGCGCTCTCCGACGCGACCATCCACTCCATGCCACCTGCCGTTTCGCGGCGGCCATAGACCAGAGGCCGAATCCCGTAGGGATCCCGGAATGCCACGAGCCCACGCCCGGCAATCATCCCGACCACAGCATACGCACCCTGGGCGCGCTGGTGAACGCGTGAGATGGCGTTGAACACGGCCTCGGCCGTCAAGCCATCATCCAGAAACCGCAGCAGTTCCTGGGCGAATACGTTGAGCAGGATCTCGGAATCCGAGTCGGTGTTGATATGACGGCGGTCGGTCGCAAACAGGGCCTGCTTCAACTCCCGCGCATTGATCAGATTGCCGTTATGTCCCAGGGTGATGCCAAAGGGCGAGTTGACGTAAAAGGGCTGTGCCTCGGCGGAACTGGAGGTGCCGGCGGTCGGGTAACGCACGTGCCCGATCCCCATGTTGCCCACCAGTCCCCCCATATGCTGCGCATGGAACACATCGCGCACCAGACCGTTGTCCTTGCGCAGATGCAGGCGTCCCTGCTCGTCGGAAGTCACGATGCCCGCAGCGTCCTGGCCCCGATGCTGCAGAACCAGCATCGCGTCATAGAGCAGCTGGTTTACCGCCGCGGTGCCGACTACGCCTACCACTCCACACATGGGAACTCCAGAGGGCCGTTCGTTGCCCGGCGCCGGATCATGCCTCGTCGGGAAGGTTGCGCAGCCGTTCCTCGAGTTCCTCCGGAAGCAGCTCAAGCATCCAACCGACGATGCGCTCGAATTCGGGTACCAGGCGGCTTTCCTGCCACCACGGTTCCTCGGGAAATAACGTCAGGGCAGCAAGAAACACCAGAAGCGCCACAATCAGCACGCCCCGCAACAGACCGAAAACAATACCCAGGGAACGATCCGTACCGGTCAATCCCGTACCTCGTACCAGCCGTGCCGCGATGATGCCAGCGATTCCACCTGCGATCAGTACCAGAATGAACAGCAGACCGAACGCAATTCCCAGCCGCAGGGTCTCGTCGCTGACAACGGGAGGAAGATAGGCAGCGGTACTGGAGGCAAAGCGGATGCCGACCCAGATCGCAATGATCCAGGTCGCCAGCGAAAAGACCTCCCGCACGAAACCGCGGTAAAGACTGATCAGGCCCGAAACGAGCACGAGCCCCAGGAATACGAAATCAAGCCAGTTCACGTTGTCCGATTCTCATCCGTGCCCGCGCAGTGCGGGATAGCCTCGGGATTGGCCACCGTCAGGCTAGGAGCCTGCCGGCAATCAACGGCAACCTGTCACCCGGAAAGCGGGGTAGTGTAACGCAGAGCGCAAGCGCGGGCGCAATCAACGCAGGCTTCCGGCGGTTGAGATTATCCCTGGTCCAGCGCTCCTAGTGGGCCATGTGGTCACAAAGCCAATGAACACAAGGGAATCATCAAGGTCACGGGTGGGCAACCACGATACCGGTCACATTCATCCGCTGACCCACCTCGTCGCGAAGGCGCAGGGCATCGTCACGCTGCGCCCGGGGACCCACCTTGACCCTCCATACGGTTCCCTCATCCGCCCGCGCCCGCTCAACGAAAGATGGAAAACCCGCTGCCCGCAATGCCTGCACCTGCTCTCTGGCGTTGTTTTCCCGGCGGTAGCTGCCGACCTGAACGGCCCATCCGACACCCAGAGCCGGCCCTGAATCGGCTGCGGCAGGCGGCGACGCCACCACGTTGCCCGGTTCTACGGGCCCATCGGTCGCGGCGGCGGACCCATTGCCCACGGGTTCGGATGCGCGGGAATCGCGATAGGCTCTCGCTTCAGGGATCTGTTTCACCGGGGGGGCTGAACCGTCATCCGTCACCCGTTCGACCGGGACCCGGACCGGTCCCGTGGGTGTCAGGGGGGCAATGAACTGGGGGCGCTCGGGAATCGGCTGCTCGAACCCCTGCATGGCCTCATATCCGGCACCATCGAACAGCCAGGGCAGGAACAGGACGGCGAGGAAGATCAGCACGACTGCGCCGACCATGCGGTACCGCACGGGTTTTTCCAGCGTCATCCGCAATCAGCCCGAATCGCCTTCGAAGACGATTCTTGAAGGACGGGAGGAGAGACGCATGGTTGCAGCACTTGAGATCATGGGTAATCGAAGCCCGATTGTAAGCGCCGGACGGTGCTTGTGGATGGTTGCCACTGGCGCAACACAGTATAACGGCCCGAAGGGAGTTTTTCCGCGGCCGGCCGGCCTCCCCGCCGTGACATTCACCACCACGCCTGGGCAAATCGGGAAGATCGGCCACGGCGGGAACACGATCGAGTCCTGCTTCTCGAATGCAGGGTCTTCTGCCGGGTCAGCCCATCCTGCAGCGGATCGAAACACGTCGTGATGCAACGCTGCGCCGTTCGCGGCAATCCATAGCCTGTCGAGTGCGGGACAGGCGCGCGCCCCTGCGCACTCAGGGTTGGGCGGGCCTGACATCAGCGGGTGCAAGGACCTCGCCGTGGACCGGGTCAGCCGCCGTGGTATCCGGTGTGCCAGTTCGATCCTCCGTGTTCAACTCGGGTGCAGGCGGGATATGGTGGGTCAACATGGCCAACAGCAAGGCGAGCCGCGCACGCATTTCCCGACGATCGATGATGAGGTCGATCGCCCCGTGCTCAAGCAGGAACTCGGAACGCTGAAAACCCTCAGGAAGCGTCTCGCGCACCGTCTGCTGTATGACCCGCGGACCGGCAAAACCGATCAGTGCCTTCGGCTCCGCTACATTGATGTCTCCAAGCATGGCAAGACTGGCCGAGACGCCCCCCATCGTCGGGTCTGTCATCACCGAGACGAAGGGAATCCGCGCCTCACGCAGGCGCGCCAGCGCCGCACTGGTCTTGGCCATCTGCATCAGCGAGAAAAGGGCTTCCTGCATACGCGCGCCGCCGCTGGCAGAAAAACAAACCAGGGGAATACGTTCCTTCAACGCCCATTCGGCGCCACGTACAAACCGTTCGCCAACAGCCGAACCCATCGAACCGCCCATGAAAAAGAAGTCGAAGGCCGCTGCGACGATCGGTGCACCCTCGAGTTCACCACGCATTACCAGCAGCGCATCCTTTTCGCCAGTCGCCTTTTGCGCTGCGGCGAGACGATCCCGGTACTTCTTGCTGTCGCGGAACTTGAGCACATCGGAAGCCTCCACGCCTCCACCAATCTCTTCGCGCCGCCCTTCGTCGAGAAAGAGTTCCAGCCTGCGCCGTGCTCCGATCCGGCGATGATTTCCGCATTTCGGACACACATCCAGATTCCGCTCCAGTTCCGGGCGGTAGAGGGTTGCGTCGCACCCATCACAGCGCACCCAAAGCCCTTCCGGCACCGTTCGCTTTGCCGCGCTGTCGGTACGGATGCGCGACGGCATCAGTTTCTCGAACCAACTCATCCGCTATTCCTGTGGCTGTTCCCGTTTCCCGCGATCGTCGTCTGCTGGTCAGGCCGGCGCCGCCGCGTCCGAGACACGCGCTCGGTCCATCGCCGTGCGCATTTCCCGCACCAGATCCGCGGCGGCGGCTCGGAACTGATCGGGCGATTGCGGAAACTGCGTCACCAGTCGAACAATCGCACTGCCCACCACCACCGCGTCGGCCACTCTGGCGACCTGTGCGGCAGTGTCCGCGTCCCGGATCCCGAAACCGACTCCCAGCGGAAGTTCGGTCAGTGCGCGAATCGACTCCAGGCGATCACCGAGCGCCGCGGTGTTCAAGGTCTGCGAACCGGTCACGCCCTTCAGCGAAACATAATAGACGAACCCACGTGCAGCGGCCGCGACCTCCCGCAACCGCTTGTCCGATGTCGTGGGTGCAATCAGGAAGATCGGGTCCATTCCGGCTCGCTCCAGCATGCCAGTCCAGTCATCACTCTCTTCCGGCGGCAGATCCACCATCAGAACCCCGTCCACCCCGGCTGCCGCCGCGGCTTCGGCAAAGGCATCGGCGCCCATGCGTTCGACGGGATTCAGATAGCCCATCAGAATGACCGGTGTATCCTGATCCTGTTCACGGAATACGCGCACCATGCCGATCACGTCGCGCAGGCTGGTTCCATGAGCGAGAGCGCGTTCGCAGGCTTGCTGGATGACCGGTCCGTCGGCCATGGGATCGGAGAAAGGCACTCCCAACTCAAGCAGGTCGGCACCTGCGGCCACCAGATCGTGCATGAGGGCCACGGTTACATCCGGGCTCGGGTCACCGGCCGTGACATAGGGGATCAACGCTGAACGGCCATTGGCCCGGGTCTCGGCAAAGCGTTTTGCGATCCGGCTCACAGTTCGATCCCCTCCAGTCGGGCGATGGTGTTCAGATCCTTGTCTCCGCGCCCGGACAGATTGATGATCACGCTTTGATCGGTACGCATGCGGGGTGCAAGGTCAAGGACATGGGCAATGGCGTGACTCGTCTCCAGCGCCGGAATGATGCCCTCGGTCCGGGTCAAGCGATGGAAGGCACGCAGGGCCTCATCATCGGTGACCGAAACGTAGGTTGCGCGACCGATATCCTTGAGCCAGGCATGTTCCGGCCCGACGCCCGGGTAATCGAGACCGGCCGAGATCGAATGAGTTTCTATGATCTGCCCGTTGTCATCTTCCATCAGATACGTACGGTTGCCGTGCAGAACGCCAGGGCGCCCCGCACATAGCGGCGCAGAGTGCCGCCCGGTGGCAACACCCTCGCCGCCCGCCTCGACGCCGATCATGGCCACTGACGCGTCGGCGAGAAAGGGGTGAAACAAACCGATGGCGTTGGAACCCCCGCCTACGCAGGCAACAAGGGCATCGGGCAGCCGGCCGGTCATTTCCAGGTGCTGGGCCCGTGCTTCACGGCCAATCACCGACTGAAAATCCCGAACCATCGCCGGATAGGGGTGCGGACCCGCAACCGTACCGATGATATAAAAGGTATCGTCGACATTGGCGACCCAGTCACGCATGGCCTCATTCAGGGCATCCTTCAGCGTACGCGAACCGGATTTCACCGCCACAACATCCGCCCCAAGCAAGCGCATGCGATAGACATTGGGCGACTGGCGCTGAATGTCCTCGGCACCCATGTACACGACGCACTCCAGACCCAGGCGGGCCGCAACCGTTGCCGTGGCCACTCCATGTTGTCCGGCTCCAGTCTCGGCGATGATCCGGGTCTTGCCAAGCCGCTTCGCCAGGAGCGCCTGACCAATCGTATTGTTCACCTTGTGGGCACCGGTGTGGTTCAGATCCTCGCGTTTCAGATAGATCTGCGCACCACCGAGTTCGCGTGACAGACGCTCGGCGTGATAGAGCGGACTGGGCCTCCCGACGAAATGCTGAAGGTCGGCATCGAGTTCTGCCAAAAAAGCAGGGTCCTTCATGTACTTTTCGTAAACGGTCTGGAGCTCGTCCAGCGCGCCCATCAGGGTCTCTGCCACGAACCGCCCACCGTAGGGCCCAAAGTGCCCGCGCGCGTCCGGAAACGTCGCCCAGTCGATCTCCTGCTTCATCTCACTCACGTTCCACCTGTCTCACCGCGTCCACGAAATCCCGGACCAGCCGGGGATTCTTATGCCCGGGCGCTGATTCGACACCCGAACTCACATCCACCCCGAAGGGGTGTGTCAACGACAGGGCTTGTCCCACATTGGCCGCATCCAGGCCTCCGGCCAGCAACCAGGGCCTCTCTAGCGGGCCCGGAATCGACCGCCAATCAAAAGCCTCGCCCGACCCGCCCATCTTGCCCGGACCATGGCTATCCAGCAGAAAGCCCCGTGCCCGCGGATGGGCATCCATCGTCGGCCTTGGGTCGCACCCGTCAGCCATTGCCACGGCCTTCAGGTAAGGCAGTCCAAATGCATTGCAGAAATCGGCGCTCTCCGCGCCATGAAACTGCAGAAGATCGAGTCGACAGCCGTTGAGTACCCTCTGAACCTCATCCGGCGATGGGTCGACAAACAGCCCGACGGTGGTCACAAACGGCGGCAGAACTTCGGTAATCGCAGCTGCCATTTCGACAGTGACCGCGCGCCGGCTGCGAGGATGGAACACCAGCCCGATAGCGTCCACACCTGCACTGGCCGCCATCAGCCCCTGCCCGGGATCGGTCAAGCCACAGATCTTTATTCGATAGCGCATGATAACCTGCGAGGGTACCAGAAGATGCCGGTACGGGCTGCCGCGAGAGCGGTATGTGAAACCGCCGGGCGACAAAAACGCGGAGCCGCGCCGCCCCGCCACTTGCCGGGCAGCTGCAGACGGTCAGCCGTGCTGCCGGCGATCAGATTCGGTCGGGCCGGGTACCACGGGCGCGATCGGCCATGCCGGCTGTCCATCCGACTTGGGCAGACCGTAGATCGGGTCATAATCAACACCAACCAGGTACAGGCCGCCGGCCGGAGCGGTGATTCCCGAGGCCCTTCGGTCCCGCGCCTCGACAACCTCGCGAACCCAGGTGGCCTCGCGTTTACCCTGCCCGACGGGAATCAGCACGCCAGCAATATTCCGGACCATGTGATGCAGAAAAGCATTGGCATGGATATCCAGCACGACATAATTCCCTTGCCGGCCAACGCTGATCGAATGAATCGTTTTCACGGACGACTTGCCCTGACAGGCGACGGCCCGCAGGCTGGTGAAGTCATGGGTTCCAACGAGGCATTGTGCTGCCCGGTGCATGAGTCCCGCGTCCAGCGGGTAACGCCACCATGCGAGACCGTCAGCCTGAATTGCCGGGCGCACCGCCTGATTGGCAATAATGTACCGGTAGCGCCGCGCCTGCGCCGAAAACCGCGCGTGAAACGTCTGGGGCACCATGCGCGCCCAGAGCAGAGCCACGGACGCCGGCAGTCTGGCGTTTGCACCCAGGAGCCAGTTCCGTTCCTTGCGGTCGGCCGGGCTGTCGAAATGAATCACCTGACCGGTGGCATGCACACCCGCATCGGTGCGCCCGGCACACGACAGCTCGACAGCGTGTCCGGCAACAAAGCCCAGGGCCTGTTCGACCGCTTCCTGCACACTGGGTCCGTCCTTTTGCCGTTGCCAGCCGACAAAAGCAGCTCCGTCGTACTCGACGCCAAGCGCCCAGCGCTGAACCTGCGAGACCGGCATCAGGAAAACCCTTCGTTCAAGCCAAGGCGAATCGCAAGAGCCAGCGCCACCGCCAGCCACAGCAGGCCCACTTGCCACAACAAGCCCCTTGGCTCCGGCAGCACCGGTGCTCCACCCGGACGAGCCGCCACCGGGCGCGGTCCCTCGGGAGGTGTTCCGGCCAGTGCATCTCCCAGGCGCGAGATCATGAAATCCTTGCCGGCGAGCAGCCGGCTCCAGCGCGACCCCTCGACACGGTCTCTGAAAGCAAGGTATTGCGCGCGCTGGATTTCAAAGTAATCGAGCGACAGGAAAAGCCGCCTGGCAAAGACCTCGGTGCGCAGACCCAGCGGCCGGAGCGGGCCCAGCCAACGCACCAGTCCCCGTATCTGCGCATCGCGATCGAACACTTCGGTAAACCAGGCAATCCAGCCGACAACGAGGATCAGCGCAGCAATACGCACGCCGGCCTCCGACAGCCCACTGGGCGAGGGGTACACGCGTTCCCAGCCTTCGGCGGGAGCATCCGGTTGCACCCAACCGAAGAAGAAGAGCAATGACAAGAAGAACCACTTCAAACGCCAGGCGAGCGTGATCAACCGACGCACAGGCACGGTTCCGCACGACCCAAGCCAGCCAAGCGCCAGAAACCCCGGCAAGACAATCGCGGCAGCAGGATTCATCACTGACGCCGACATCAGCAGGATACCTGCAATCGCGAGGCTGGCGAGATGATCGTCGGATATCAACGGACAGGCCCCGAAGCAATCCCCGGCACCCGCGCACCGGAGCTGGTACAGGTCATGACCCACATGCAGCTTGTCCACCATCGCAGGCCAGGACCCGCCCACACCAGATCAGACCCCGGAGCGGTTCAGTTCCGGCAATCGGTCGGCGTACACGCGACGCAAACATCTTGCGGAGGGAGAATACATCACGAACACCTGTCCATCGTTCGTTGACGCCGCACCTGAACACTCTGTGTAGCGGGCGTTTCTCTGGCAACGCCCGGGAGCATCCGTTTCGGCTCGCTCAACCCTTCGCGCCCTCGATCCTGCGCCTGAGTTCGTCCGCCTTCGCCGTCTGCTCTGGTGTAGCCGTCGGTACGATCTCATCGAGCAAAGCCAGCGCACCCTCGCGATCATCCATTTCCGCAAAGGCCTCGGCCAGACTCAGCCGCATGCCATTTTCCGATGTGTCCGTCTCCATGCCCGGGCTTCCGAACCCGGTTGACCTCTCGCTCGAACGCGACTGATCGGCTCCGGTAACGCGTGGCGCTGGCGCCTCATCCTCCTCCAGCTGCGGCGAAAACGCGTTGTCCTCCGTTCTTGATCCATAGCCGGGTGTCTCATCCATTTCATCCAGGTCGAAACGAAGAAGATTGGAGTCGTCACTCGATGCACGGATCCCCGAAGTGTCCTCTTCGGGGTATTCCTCGGGAGGCGGAAAGTCGAAGGAGTCGAAATCGAGAGCGTTGGAGTCGGAATCAGGACCCCAGGCAACATCGCTTTCGAGCATTTCGTCCTCTTCAGGCGCCATCGGAGTCGCGTCCCGACTGGCTTGACCAGAGGTGTCCTCACTGCCACGGAACCGTTGTTCAACGGCAGCAATGCGCTCACGAAGATCGTCGTCCCCGGGAGCAAGCCGTTCCCGCAGATCTGCAGCAGCGCTGCGCGCGGCCCGTGCGTCATTATTGGCCGCATAGGCTTCCATGAGACGGACCCGGTATTCGTTCCCGTCATGCCCATCCTTGATCGCATGTTCAAGCGCAGAGATCGCCTGGTCGTTCATGCCATAGGCCAGATAGAGATCGACGTCTGCAAGCAGATCGTCATCCATATCCAAACCGACATTCTGCACATCCGCCGGACCCTTCTCGGTGGCCCGGGTGGGCTGCCTGCCACTAGCGTCAATGCCACCCCGGGGCGCGGTACTGCGCGAGGCATCGCCGGTACCGGCAGCGCCAACGAGCGCTGCTGCGGCAGCAGCTCCGGCACCTCGTACCGGCTCCGCCTTGCGCCGCGGAGCCGACTGCTGCGGGGAAGATGCGCCCCGCGAGGCTGGACGCGGGGCGGGAGGAGGCGGCGCGGATGAAGACGGTTCGCCAGCAGTTGGTCCGAGAGGTGCCAGCGCTGGATCATCAACCACGAAATCCTCGGCGAAGCGATTCCCCCGCGCCGCGCGTGCCGGACGCAGCGCGGTGATGATGAGGAGCAGGAACAGGAGGAGCGCTATACCACCCAGCGCCATCACCAACGGGTCCGAAAGAACCCTTTCGGACATCGTCATGCCCTCGCGAAAACCGGCGTCGGAAAACTGGCGCCGCATCTGCGTCTGCATCTCACGGAACCGTTCCTGAAGCTGAGCGAACTCTTCGTTGACGACACGTATGATTTGATCTCGCTCAGCCAGTTCCGAACGCAGGCCGCGCAGTTCATCGCGAAGCGATGCCATTGCCGCCTGCTGGGACAACAATGCTTCCTGAAAAATTCGCATGTCGGTCGACTCGGCGGCACCGTCTCGAGCGTCCTCCGTCTCGGCAAGAATTTCCAGGCGGTCCACCGGGGCGGCTTCCGATGGCTCCGGCACCTCGGGCACGGCCCCGTCGTCTGCAGCTGAGGGCGGTGCCTCCGCCTCCGCAGGGGCAGGCGGCACATCGACGGCAGGTTCCTCGACCGGGGCAGCCGTACGTTCGGCAGTGGGCTGCTCAGCTTCAGGTGCAGGTGCAGGTCAGGTGCCGGTTCAGGTGCCGGCGGCGCGGCGCGGACCGTGTCTCGGTCGCGCCAGGCGCGTGTCTGCCGCTCGATTTCCTGCCTGGCCTCCCAATCACTGATCGCCGCGACTTCCTGCTGCTCGGGCAGCCGCAACTCTGCACCCGCCCGTAATTCGTTGACATTCTGGCCGCCAAAGGCCTGCGGATTCGCCTCCAGGATCGCGAGCATGGCCTGTTCGGATGACACGCCGACATACCCTTGTCTGCGGATGATATTGCCGAGCGTGTCGCCCCGGCGAACCGTGTAGAAGGTGGGTCGTTCCGGCGCCGGAGCGGCAACCCGGGCCGGTGGGCGTGGCGCAGGCTCGGGAGCCGCCACCGGTGCCGGGCGCGGCGTCTGGACGGGCGATGTCACTACAGGCGCAGCACTACGTTCCTGAGCAAAGGCAACGGGGGGATCCAGAAGTATCGTGTACTCCCTGAAGATGCGGCCTGCAGACCACCGTGCTTCCAGCAACAAGCCCAGATAAGGTTCCCGCACAGGCCGTTGCGTAGTCAGACGCACCAGCCGGTTGGTACCCGTGCCCTCGAGTTGAATGTCGAGATCCGAAGGCAAGGCACTGCGAACCATCCCGGCACGACGGTACACTTCCTCTGATGCGAGTCTGATCTCGATGTCCGGTTCCGCCACCCCGCTTCCCTGGGCATTGATCTGCGCCTGCAACGGCTGGTTCAGAAACGACCGAACGTCGATCTCGCCCAGGGTTACAGTGGCAACAGCGGGTGTTCCCCAAATGGTCAAAAGCAGCAGAAGCAGGACTTTGTACACATTCATCTCCCGTCGCAATAATCGGACGCTCCCCGTCAGGATCATCGTACCCCTCGACATGTTCACCCCTGCTGGCGTCCGAATCGGCCCAAGGTTACCAGAGACCCGCACTTTGTGTGGCGCAAGTTACAGATATTCGTCGGCAAGGATCTCGGCAATCTGAATGGTATTGAGCGCAGCGCCCTTGCGCACATTGTCCGAAACGACCCATAGGTCCAGGCCACGGGGATGCGAGATGTCCTCGCGGATACGGCCCACGAAAACACCATCACGGCCGCTGCTTTCGGTCACTGCAGTCGGATAGCCACCCGCCTCCCGCTTGTCCAGCACCGTGACCCCTGGCGCGTCCGCCAGCAACTCCCGAGCCTGATCTGCGCTGATCTTCGCCCGCGTCTCGATATGCACCGCCTCGGAATGGCCGTAAAAGACCGGAACCCGGACAGTCGTCGGATTCACCATAATGGATTCGTCGCCGAAGATCTTCCTGGTCTCCCAGACCATTTTCATTTCTTCCTTGGTATAGCCATTGTCCATGAACGCGTCGATATGCGGTAACACGTTGAAGGCGATCTGCTTCGGATAGACCTTGCACTCCACCGGTTTCCCATTGAGCAAAGCTGCGGTCTGCTGAGCGAGTTCCTCGATGGCCTCCTTTCCCGTACCCGACACGGCCTGATATGTGGCGACATTGATACGCTCGATCCCGACGGCGTCGTATATCGGTTTCAGCGCCACCAGCATCTGGATGGTCGAGCAGTTCGGGTTGGCAATGATTCCCCGCTGCGTGTACTGCGCGATTGCCTGCGGGTTGACCTCGGGCACCACCAGCGGAATATCGTCGTCATAGCGGAACTGTGAGGTGTTGTCGACCACGACGCAGCCAGCGGCCGCTGCCTTCGGGGCATATTGGGCGGAAACCGATGCGCCCGGGGAGAACAGCCCGATCTGAACCTTGCCAAAATCGAACTCCGCAAGATCCTCGACCACCAGCTCGCGGTTGCCGAACGCCACGGTCTTTCCCGCCGAGCGTTCACTAGCCAGGGCATAAACCTTGCCCACGGGGAACTTGCGCTCCGCCAGGATCGACAGCATCGCCTCTCCCACTGCTCCCGTGGCACCCACAACTGCAACATCAAACGTCTTTTCATTCATTGCATTATCGACCTTTTCTCAACAACAACGTTAATTGAGCGCCGCAACCAGCGCATCGCCCATCGCCTCGGTTCCAACGAGCGTACAACCCGCGGATTGAATATCGGCCGTCCGCAGACCCTGATCAAGAACCTGCCCGACGGCAACCTCGATGCGACGCGCGGCCTCTTCCTGCCCGAGGCTGTGCCGGAGCATCATCGCCACCGAAAGCACCGTTGCGATCGGATTGGCCTTGTCCTGCCCTGCGATATCCGGAGCCGAACCGTGAATCGGCTCATACAGCCCGGCGCCAGTCGCGTTCATCGAAGCCGATGGGAGCATCCCGATCGACCCGGTGAGCATCGCGGCGGCATCGGACAGAATGTCCCCGAAGATATTCCCCGTCACGATCACGTCGAACTGCTTCGGGGCCCGCACCAGTTGCATCGCCGCATTGTCCACATACATGTGGGAAAGCTCCACTTCGGGATATTCGCGACCGATGCGGTCCACCACTTCGCGCCACAACTCGGAGACTTCCAGCACGTTGGCCTTGTCCACCGAACACAGCCGGCGATCGCGTTTCATCGCTGCCTCGAAGCCCACGCGCGCAATCCTTTCGATCTCGGATTCGCTGTAAACCGCCGTGTTGAACCCCACCCGCTCCCCATCGCGCAACTCGATGCCCCGTGGCTGCCCGAAATAGATGTCACCCGTCAGTTCACGGACGATCAGCAGATCCAGCCCTGCCACCACCTCGGGACGCAGCGTCGAGGCCGAGGCCAGTTGCGGATAAAGGATCGCGGGACGCAGGTTCGCGAACAGCCCGAGGTCGGAGCGGATACCGAGCAGACCCCGTTCCGGCCGCAGCTCGCGCTCCAGCGCTTCATACTGTGGTCCACCCACGGCACCCAGCAGAATCGCGTCCGCCTCACGGGCCATCACCCGCGTCGCCTCGGGATAGGGATGACCCACCGCATCGTAGGCGGCCCCGCCGATCAGGCCTTCGTCGATCTCGAGGTCGATTCCCTCCAACGCGGCGACCCGATCCAGGACCTTCAAGGCCTCGTTGACGATCTCCGGACCGATCCCATCGCCCGGTAACACCAGAATCCGTTGCACGCAGTCTACTCCTCACATTGCCTTCAATTTCATGTCTCGGGGCCGATGGAGGGTCCGTTTGCTGGGTGGTGGGGCGCCGTGAATACATCCCTGTAGGCTTGACGGCAGCACCCCTGCCGCCGACACCCGCCACCACGCAAACGGACCTTCCACCCATAAGTTCGGAAAGCCACCCGTTCCAGCAGCCTAACTGCTCTCCATCAGCCAGGGCGCTTCTTCGCGCCGGCGCGCCTCGTAGGCCCGGATCTCGTCCGCATGCTGAAGGGTCAGCGCAATGTCGTCCAGCCCTTCCAGCAGGCGATGCCGCCGGTATTCGTCCAGATCGAAGTGGAAGACCGGCCCGCCCGGCACCCGGACCTCCTTGGTCTGCAGGTCCACTTGAATCCGCAACCCGGGCTCCTGCGACACACGCCGAAAAAGCGCATCCACCTCTTCTTCCTTCAGAACAACAGGCAAAAGCCCATTCTT
>JAABSN010000078.1 GCA_011390385.1 Thioalkalivibrio nitratireducens
TGTCCCTCCGGGTTCTGCGGCCTGGACTAAGGTCCAAATCTTCGGCCAGCAACGCGCAAGGCGACCGTTCCGGCCTCCACGAATCCTTGTCGGCCGTGGAGGGCGGTTCTCACTGTCGCCGCAGCCTGTACCGGATGAACGCTCCGGCAGGGTGGCCATGAGCGCAGCGAATTGTGCCGATCGAGGCCCGGGAGCCCGGAGGCCAGACGGGCGTGGTGTCGGCGCGGTTCGGTTTCGCCTCGCGGTACCCTGCGGGTTGGACCCTGAAACGGGTCATGCAAGGCATGGGCTGGAGAGCCCGGAAAGCGGGATTGCCCGCTCATGGTGCATACCGTTGCACTGCATGCGTGCGCACCGTCGGTATTTGCACCAGGTTCTCCGGAACAGAGAAACCGCAAGCATTTGAAAAGAAGGGGGTTGCGATTCTGGCAAGAGATTTGCATTGCCCTGTTCAGGCATGGGGTGCGCGGGGTTCCCACAGGAATCCGCAACCTCACCCAGCAGCGCTGCACCAATGGGCGACTAGGGTTCCGGTCCGCTTCGGCGGATGACTGGTCCGAGAGTTGCCGACCTCTCCGGGGTTCTCGGGACGGGGTTACACGGCGGGACAAAAGCCCGGGAGATCAACGGAAGTCCGTCGCTCTCCCGTGCCTTGTCCGTTACCGGTAACCACAAGAGGATCGCCTCATGAACCCGTTTCACTTTGCCGTTCGACGTCTCCCCCTGAAACTCCTGATGCTCGTCGTGCTGTCCGGCGTGATCGCCGCTACCGGCACCGCGCAGGCTCAGCAACGCGACAGCTTTCGCATCGCCTGGAGCATCTACGTCGGGTGGATGCCCTGGGGCTTCGGTGCCGAGTCGGGCATCGTCGACAAATGGGCCGAAAAGTACGGCATCGACATCGAAATCGTGCAGATCAACGATTACATCGAGTCGATCAACCTCTACACGGCTGGCGGCTTCGACGGCGTGAGCGCGACCAATATGGACGCGCTGACCATTCCCGCGGCGGGCGGCGTGGATACCACCGCGCTGATCGTCGGCGACTTCTCTGACGGCAACGATGGGCTGATTCTGAAGGATTCCGCCAGGCTCGAGGATGTGCGCGGCAGAAACGTGCACTTGGTGGAATTGTCCGTTTCGCATTACCTGTTGGCCCGGGCACTCGAATCGGTGGACATGTCCGAGCGCGATATCCGTGTCGTGAATACGTCGGATGCGGATATCGTCGCCGCTTTCGGTTCGAGCGACGTCGATGCGGTCGTCACCTGGAATCCGCAGCTTGGCGAGATCCGTGCGCGCGACGATGCGACCGTGGTGTTCGATTCCAGCCAGATCCCGGGCGAGATCATGGACCTGCTGGTGGTGAACACGGCCGTGCTCGAGGCCAACCCGGCGCTCGGCAAGGCGCTGACTGGAGCCTGGTACGAGATCATGGACGTGATGCGCGGTGATGACGAAGCCGGACGTGCCGCACGAGCGTCGATGGGCGAAGCCGGCGGTACCGATCTCGAAGGCTACGAGGCGCAACTTGCCTCCACGCGCATGTTCTACGACGCCGCAGGCGCGGTCGAATTCGTGACTGGCACCGGCCCGATCGAAACGATGGAGAAAGTCCGCCAGTTCGCGTTCGAACATGGCCTGCTCGGTGAGCGCGCGCCCAGCCCGGACTTCGTCGGTATCGAGTTCACCGACGGCTCGATCCTCGGCAGCAGCGACAACGTGCGCTTCCGTTTCAACGCGGACTACATGCAGATGGCGGCGGACGGCAAGCTCTGATCCGTTGAAGCTCGCAACTGCCGAAGACGCCACGATGAACCCGACCCGGAAAGCACGCGTTGCTCCTGGCCGATGCCTTTCGGCAGATGACGCTGCGCTCTTGCGCCCTACCCGGTTGCCTTCGGCGTCGGCAGCGTCGGCATGAAACGTTTCATCAACCAGCGTCCGCACCGCGCGGTGGGATATTTGCTCGGGCTGCTCCCGTTCGTGCTGCTGCTGCTCGCTTACATGGCGGCATCGGCGGCGCGGCTGGCGGAGAATCCGAATGACCCACTGCTCCCTTCGCTGGGGACAATGCTCGACACCTTCTGGAGGCTGGCCACCGAGCCCAGCCGGCGCACGGGCGAGTTGATACTCTGGGTGGACACTGCGGCGAGTCTGACCAGGCTCGGTCTGGGCGTGGCCATCAGCATGGCCATGGGGCTCGTTGTCGGCATATTGGCCGGGCTGATCCCTTACGCTGGGCGCACCCTGTCGCCGTTGATCACCGCGGTGGCGATGATTCCGCCGCTGGCGGTGTTGCCGATCCTGTTCATCGCGTTTGGGGTCGGTGAGCTCGCAAAGGTGGTGCTGATCGTTTTCGGGATCGCCCCGTTCATCATTCGCGACGTGCAGCAGCGCGTGTCGGAGTTGCCCACGGAACAGTTGATCAAGGCGCAGACATTGGGCGCATCGAGCTGGCTGATCATCCTGCGTGTGGTGCTGCCGCAGGTGTTCCCGCGTCTTCTGGACGCCACGCGGCTTGCACTTGGAGCCGCATGGCTGTTCCTGATCGCATCGGAGGCGATCGCTGCCACCGAGGGGCTGGGCTATCGGATTTTCCTGGTTCGCCGATTCCTGGATATGGCCACGATTCTGCCCTACGTGTTCTGGATCACGCTGCTCGCTTTTCTTGCCGACTTCTTGCTGCGGATGGTGAACCGGCTCCTTTTTCCCTGGTACGGGTGGCAGAGAAACTGATGGCCACGGTGACATTGAAGAACGTCTGGAAGACCTACGGTGCCGACATCGTGCTCGAGCACGTGAACCTGCACGTGAAATCCGGTGAATTCGTCACCATCGTGGGCGCCTCCGGCTGCGGCAAGACCACCTTTCTGCGCATGCTGCTGGGTGAGGAGACGCCGAGCCGGGGCGAACTGCTGATGGATGGCATGCCCATGCCGAGCGAGCCCGGGCCCGACCGTGGCGTAGTGTTTCAGAAGTACTCGGTATTTCCGCACCTGAACGCCTTGAAGAATGTGCTCGTTGCGGAGGAGTTCGGTCGCGCCCGCCTGACCGGGCATCTTTTCGGCACTGCTCGGCACAAGGCAAGTGCAAAGGCCGTCGAAATGCTGGAAGCCGTGGGTCTCGGGCACGCATCGAAAAAGTATCCGCATGAACTTTCCGGTGGCATGCAGCAGCGTCTCGCAATCGCGCAGGCACTGATGAAGGATCCGAGGATCCTGCTGCTCGACGAACCCTTCGGCGCGCTGGACCCGGGGATCCGCAAGGACATGCACGCCCTGATCCTGGACCTCTGGAAACGCCGCGGTCTGACGATCTTCATGGTCACCCACGACCTGAAGGAGGGCTTTTTTCTGGGCACACGCCTGCTGGTGTTCGACAAGGTGCGCCATGATCCGCAGGCACCCAATGCCTACGGCGCGAACATCACCTATGACATCCCCGTAGGGCGCACCGAGCCCGAACTGCTGGCCGAGATCCGTGACCAGACGGGCCTTCCACTTACCGTTGAGACGGATCGCCATGGGTAGGGCCGAAAAGGCCACAGACCATCATCCGCCGTTCAACAACTGCGATGATGCCAGAGCCCCGAGGTCGGCAGCCCGCCTTTTCGAGGGACTGTCGCCGTTGGTGGTGGCCAAGGACAACGTGAACACTGAGGAGGGCAAACGATGAGCAATCCGGACGCGACCCCGGACGCGGTTGTGCACCGGGACACGGTTCCCGGAGGCCGCTATTGGTCGATGGTGGTCCGGTGCGGCTATACGCTGCGCCTGGTTGATCGCGACGGCAAGGCAAACGTATCGGCGCTGCTTTACAACCCGCAGAACCTGCTCGAGCGCTACAACATGGCCGATACCCTGAAGGGCCAGCACACGTCAAAGCTGACCCGCGGCAACATGCTGTACTCGGACATGGGTCGGGTGATGCTGTCGATCGTCGAGGACACCGCGGGCTGGCACGACACCATCGGCGGCATCACCCGCGATGCCGACATCGTGCGCAAGTACGGCGAGCACCGTTACCAGGAGTACCGCAACGACTTCTACCGCAGCGGCCGCGAACTGTTCCTGATCGAGTTGGCCAAGTGGGGCCTGGGCAAGCGCGATCTGGTCGCCAACCTGAATTTCTTCAGCAAGGTCTACGCAGGGGCGGATGGGGTACTGCACTTCGACGCCAGCCACAGCCAACCCGGCGATTACATCGACCTGCGGGCGGAGATGGACACGCTGGTCGTGCTGAACACCGCGCCGCACCCGATGGACCCGGCGCCGGCCTACGCGCCGGGTGCCGTGGACCTTGCGGTCTACCGCTCGCCACCGGTCACCGAGGATGATGACTGCGTGAATTTTCGCCCGGAGAACGCGCGCGCCTTTGCCAACACCGCGATCTACAACTGCCAGGGGTGAGGACATGAGTGGAATCAATCTTGTGGAAAGCCCGCTGGACCCGGCCGACGCCGTGTCCCGGGAAGTCGTTCCAGCCGGCGAGCCCTGGCTGAAGGCGCTGCGCAGGGGCCAGACCCTGCGTATCCTCGATCTCGAAGGCAACCAGGCCGTGGACACGCTGTTCTACAGCCTGGAACACCCCACCGTGGAGCGCTACAGCGCGATCGACACCGTGCAGGCGCAGGGCAACGTGTACCTGACCACCGGAACGCAGCTGATGTCGAACGAAGGCAACGTGATGCTGACCATCACCGCCGACACCTGCGGCCGCCACGACACCCTTGGCGGGGCCTGCGCGGCAGAGTCGAACCAGGTGCGCTACGGCCTCGACAAGAAGCCGATGCACTCCTGCCGGGACAGCTTCCTGCGCGCGCTGGCCGACAGCGACTACGGTCTCGGCAAGCGCGACCTGGCGAGCAACATCAATTTCTTCATGAACGTGCCACTGACCCCCGAAGGCGGCCTGACCTTCGAGGACGGCATCTCCGACGCCGGCAAGTACGTGGAGATGCGCGCCGAGATGGACGTGCTGGTGCTGGTCTCGAACTGCCCGCAGCTGAACAACCCCTGCAATGCCTACAACCCGACGCCGGTCGAGATGATCATCTGGGATCCGTCGGAGTAAACACAGCCACGGAAGGACACGGAAATCACGGAAGAAAACGGATTCAACTCTTGTTCAGTGTCTGTCCGTGCTTTCCGTGGCTCGCCTTTTCATTTTCAGGGTGGTCGTGGCCATGAGAATGAGTGAGGGCGACACACCCGCCACGAAGGCGGCAACCCCGGGGACGACCCCGGCGGCACGCGTTCACCGCGGGACGGCCCGCGGACCCTGGGGAAATGGGCCCCGCCGGGAGCGTTGAAGATATGTTCGACAAGGTATTGATCGCGAATCGCGGCGCCATCGCGTGCCGCATCATCCGCACCCTGAAGCGGATGGGGGTCGGCTCGGTGGCGGTGTATTCGGAGGCGGACCGCCACTCGCTGCACGTGCGCGAGGCGGACGAGGCAGTGCTGATCGGCCCGGCATCTCCCGCGCAGTCCTACCTCGACGGTGAACACATCCTGCAGGTGGCGCGGGAAACCGGGGCGGGAGCGATCCACCCGGGATACGGGTTCCTTTCCGAGAACGCGGACTTTGCGCAGCGCTGCGAAGCGACAGGCATCGCCTTCGCCGGCCCGAAGCCGCAGCAGATCCGCGATTTCGGACTGAAGCACCGCGCCCGGGAACTGGCCCGTGCCGCCGGCTTGCCGATGCTGCCGGGTACCGAACTGCTGGAAAATCCCGATCATGCGGTCGCCGAGGCCCGCACCATCGGCTTCCCCGTCATGCTCAAGAGCACCGCCGGTGGTGGCGGCATCGGCATGCAACTCTGCCGCGACGAGGCCGACCTGCGCGAGTCCTGGGACTCGGTGCAGCGCCTGGCGCAGAACAACTTCGCGAATGCCGGCGTGTTCCTGGAGAAGTACGTCGAGCACGCACGCCACATCGAGGTACAGATCTTTGGCGACGGTCACGGCGCGGTGATCGCACTGGGCGAACGCGACTGTTCCTTGCAACGGCGCAACCAGAAGGTGGTCGAGGAAGCACCCGCGCCCAACCTTCCCGAAGCCGCTCGCGCCCGGCTGCTGGCCGATTCGGAGGCCCTCGGCAAGCGGGTCGGCTATCGCGGCGCAGGCACTGTCGAATACCTCTACGACGCCGAGACCGGCGCGTTCTATTTCCTGGAAGTGAACACCCGGCTGCAGGTCGAGCATGGCGTTACCGAAGAGGTCACCGGCGTCGATCTCGTCGCGTGGATGCTGCTGGCGGCGGCCGGCGAACTGCCGTCCCTGGAGACCCTGCGCCCGGGGCCCGCGACCGGCCACGCCATCCAGGCGCGAATCTATGCCGAGGACCCGGGCAAGCACTTCCAGCCCTCCGCCGGCCTGCTGACCGAGGCCCGGTTCCCGGAAGACGTTCGGGTGGATACCTGGGTCGAGCGCGGCAGCGAGATCTCGCCCTTCTACGACCCGATGGTCGCCAAGCTGATCGTGCACGCAGGCGACCGCGATGCCGCCTGCGCCCGTCTGCAGGCGGCATTGGCAGCCACCGACCTGCAGGGGCTGGAGACCAACCTGCGCTATCTGCGGCAGATTGCCTCCGACCCGGTGTTTCTTCGCGGGGAACAGACGACACGCACCCTGGGGGGCCTCGAGTACCACGCTGACAGCATCGACGTGCTTGATCCGGGCACCCAGACCATGCTGCAGGACTGGCCGGGCCGGGTAGGCCATTGGGACATCGGCGTGCCGCCGTCGGGCCCGATGGACAGCCTCGCGTTCAGGCTGGGCAACCGGCTGCTCGGCAACCCCGAGGGTGCCGCCGGGCTGGAGCTGACCGTCACCGGCCCGACCCTGCGGTTCAACACCGATGCCGTGATCGCCCTGGCCGGCGCACGGATGTCGGCGCACCTGGACGGCGAACCCGTCGCGTACTGGACGGCGCTGGCGGTGCGCCGTGGACAGGTGCTGGAACTGGGTAGTATCCATGGGGCCGGAGTGCGCAGCTACCTGCTGCTGCGTGGTGGATTCGACGCGCCGACGGTAATGGGCAGCCGCGCGACGTTCACGCTGGGGCGCATCGGCGGCCACGGAGGACGGGTGCTCCGGCCGGGCGATGTGCTGCATCTGGCTGGTGAACCTGCCGGCGACACCGATGTCCTCGCGCCCGAGGCGATTCCGGAATACCGCCACGAATGGCGGCTGCGGACCGTGTACGGGCCGCACGGTGCGCCGGATTTTTTCACCCGGCAGGACATCGAGACCTTCTTCGCCACCGACTGGGAAGTGCACTACAACTCCAGCCGCACCGGGGTGCGCCTGATCGGACCGCGCCCGCAGTGGGCCCGAACCGACGGTGGCGAGGCCGGCCTGCATCCGTCGAACATTCACGACAACGCCTACGCGGTCGGCACCGTGGACTTCACCGGCGACATGCCGGTGATCCTGGGTCCGGATGGCCCCAGCCTGGGTGGCTTCGTGTGTCCTGCGACGGTAATCGAGGCGGATCTCTGGAAGCTCGGACAACTGCGACCCGGCGACACCCTGCGCTTCGAAGCGGTGGGCCTGGCCGCGGCGGGCCGGCTGGCGCTGGAGCTCGACGCGGCAGTCGAAGCGCTTGCCGCGCTGCCGGACGCCGGCGTCGAGCCTGCAGCGCCGGGTGAGATCGCGGCCAGCAGCCCGGTACTGCGCGAACTCCCGGCAGGCGGCGTTGTGCAGGGTGCCAGCGCGGATGTTCCCGGCGGCGGCCCGGTACTGGAGCCTGTAGGCCACCCGGTCGGGGTGGCCTACAGGCCCGCCGGTGACCGCTATCTCCTGGTCGAGTACGGTCCAATGGTGCTGGACCTCGCGCTGCGTTTCCGGGTTCAGGCGCTGCTCGACTGGCTGACCGGGCAGCGGATCCCGGGCATCCGGGAAATGACTCCGGGCGTGCGCAGCCTGCAACTCCATTACGAACCCAGGCAGTTGCCGCTGGCGCGGCTCCTCGACCTGCTGGAACAGGCCGAGGCGGAACTGCAGGACCTGTCCGAGGCCGAGATGCCCTCGCGCATCGTCCACCTGCCGCTTGCATGGGATGACAGCCAGACCCGGCTCGCGACGCGCAAGTACATGCAGTCGGTACGTCCCGACGCCCCCTGGTGCCCGCGCAACATCGAGTTCATCCGGCGCATCAACGGGTTGGACAGCGAAGACGAGGTCAAGCGGATCGTGCTCGAGGCCTCCTACCTGGTGATGGGCCTGGGCGACGTGTACCTGTCAGCACCGGTGGCCACGCCAGTGGACCCGCGCCATCGACTGGTCACGACCAAGTACAACCCGGCGCGCACCTGGACTCCGGAAAACGCGGTCGGCATCGGCGGCGCCTACATGTGTATCTACGGGATGGAGGGGCCGGGCGGCTACCAGTTCGTGGGCCGCACCCTGCCGATCTGGAATCGCTACAAGCGGACCCCTGAATTCGAGCAGCCGTGGCTGCTGCGCTTTTTCGACCAGATCCGTTTTTACGAAGTCTCCGAGCCGGAACTGCTTTCGATGCGCGAGGCTTTTCCGCATGGCGGACTGCGCCTGGAGATCGAGGAATCGCGTTTCTCGCTGGCCGGTTACAACCGCTTCCTGAGCGAGAACCGCGAAAGCATCGAGGCCTTTCAACAATCTCAGCGTTACGCATTCGAGGCCGAGCGCCAGCGCTGGGTCGAGGCCGGTCAGGCCGATTACGTGGCGGAGCCCGACGCACCGATTGCGGGTTCCGATGATCTCGACCTGGCCGAAGGCGAGCAGGCGGTCTCGGGGCATGTGGCGGGCAGTCTGTGGGCGCTGGAGGTGAACGAGGGCGACCGCGTCGAGGCCGGACAGACACTGCTGGTGCTGGAATCGATGAAGATGGAGATCCCGTTGACCGCACGCGCCGCGGGCACCGTGGTCCGGGTGTTGTGCCGTGAAGGGGCCTCGGTGACGCCGGGCCAGGCATTGCTGGTGATCCGTGCCGAAGGCTGAGTGGGGCGCCCCACTCAGCCTTCCCCCGCGAAGCCGAGCGGCCGGGATTATCGAGTGAGGAAACGATGATGCGTGACATGACGATCGAGGGCTTGCTGGACGGTTACCGCGCGGGGAGACACACGGTGCGCGAGGTGATTGCGGATGCGCTGGCCGAGATTCGCCGGGCGGATTCGCGGAACGTATGGATCACGGTGCTGGACGACGCGACGCTGGAGCCCTATCTCGCCGGGCTCGAAGGGATCGACCCGGCTGCGCTGCCGCTGTACGGCGTGCCGTTCGCGCTGAAAGACAACATCGACCTCTCGGGCGTGCCGACGACTGCGGGTTGCCCGGAGTATGCCTATGTACCCGAGTCCTCTGCTTTCGCGGTGCAGCGGCTGATCGACGCCGGAGCCGTGCCGCTGGGCAAGACCAACCTGGACCAGTTCGCGACCGGGCTGGTCGGAGCCCGCTCGCCCTATGGTGCCTGCAGGAACGCGTTCAATCCCGAATATGTGTCCGGCGGTTCCAGTTCGGGTTCCGCGGTGGCGGTTGCGCTCGGGCAGGTCGGTTTCGCATTGGGGACCGATACCGCCGGTTCCGGCCGGGTTCCCGCCGCATTCAACAATCTGGTGGGTCTGAAACCGACGAGAGGGTTGCTCAGCGCTGACGGTGTCGTGCCGGCCTGTCGGACGCTGGACACCCTGTCGATCTTCGCATTGTCGGTGCCGGACGCGGCAAGGGTGCTGGACGCAGTGGCCGTTTACGATCCCGACGATCCCTATGCCCGATCGGACCAGGCGCCATCGCTCGGTCTGGCCGGTATTCCCGAAACCGGTTTTCGCTTCGGCGTTCCTGCTGCCGGGCAGCTCGAGTTCTTCGGTGATCGCGAGTACGAGGCTGAATTTCTCGCGAGCGTGGAACGGGTCGAGGCGCTGGGCGGCGAGCGGGTCGAAGTCGATTTCGAGCCCTTTCTCGCGGCTGCGCGTCTGCTTTACGAGGGCCCGTGGGTCGCCGAGCGCTATGCGGCCATCCGCGGATTCCTGGATGCTCGGCCCGACGCCCTGTTTCCCGTGACACGGGAGATCATTGCCGGTGGACGCATGCCCCTTGCGGTCGATGCCTTCGACGCGCAATACCGCCTGCAGGCGCTGCGCCGCCGTACCGAGGTCGTCTGGAACACGGTGGACCTGATGCTGACACCGACCACCGGAACGATTCCCGCGATCGCCGACGTGGAAGCAGAACCGGTGCAGGTAAACAGCGATCTCGGTTATTACACCAATTTCATGAACCTTCTGGACCTCTGTGCGGTGGCAGTGCCTGCGGGCTTTCGTGCGGACGGCCTGCCGTTCGGCGTTACGCTGTTCGCGCCAGCCTTCCGCGATCGCGACCTGCTCCCGATCGCTGACCGACTGCACCGGGCGGCGGATCTACCCATCGGGGCGACGGGACTGCGGTTGCCGAAACCGGGCGCACAGTCTTGCGCATCGCCGCACTCGATCATGGTCGCTGTGTGCGGTGCGCATATGTCGGGGTTGCCATTGAACCACCAGTTGACCGACCGTGGCGCCCGCTTCCTCCGGACCACCAGCACGGCTCCCGAATACCGATTCTACGCCCTGTCCGGCGGCCCGCCGGAGCGTCCCGGGTTGGTACGCGTGCGTTCCGGTGGGGCATCGGTCGAAGTCGAGGTCTGGGCCGTTCCTGCGGACCGGTTCGGGTCCTTCGTCGCAGGCATTCCCTCGCCACTGGGGATTGGTCGAGTGCGACTGGCGGACGGAAGCGAAGCAGCGGGCTTCCTCTGCGAGAGCGTCGCGGTGGAGGGCGCCACGGACGTCACGGATCACGCTTCCTGGCGGAAGTATCTGGCCGAGAGACAAGAACAACGCCATCGCGGGGGTTGAGCGCTCTACTGGGCCCGTCGGATGGCCCGGTATGAAACAGGGAAGTGAGGGGATCAGTTGATCGAGCGCCGGCGGTTGCGGCTTCATCGTGCGCTCGCCACAGGCTGCCGCGTTCGCAAAAAGGCCTGACCAACCGCCGTACCGGTAACCGGATTGAAATGATTTCCTGCAATGCTTCGCATTTCCACTGCTTGCGGACTCTCCGTATGGATATCGCCATTGCCATTGTCGCTGGAGTCACAGCTCTGTTTCTCCTGAACCTGCTCAGCTACCGGATACTGAAGCCTCGCATTATCCGGGAGCGCCAGAATTGGGATTTGAATATCTGCTGCGGCGATACCGACGGCGGTGGCGTGAATGCGGACATCGTGGCGCAGGATGTGGCGAACTTCGTGCTGATACCGGATATTTACCGACTACCGTTCAAGGATGGCGAGTTTGAGCATGTGCTCTGCTCGCACACCATCGAACACGTTGATGACCCGGACGCTTTCTGGGCGGAACTGAACCGCGTTGGCAAGGACGTCACTCTGGTCCTGCCTCCATTGTGGGATCTCGCCGCCGCGCTCAATATTTTCGAGCACAAATGGATCTTCCTGTCATGGCGCAAACGGCATCATGCGCTGCCGCGCCATTTCGAATTGCCCTGGGCACAGCGTTACCAGAAGCGTTTCGGGCAAGTCGTTGCGAACAGCATGATGCAGCGCTTGCGCGAGCTGGCAGCATCGCGTACCTGAACGGCCGTACCCGCCAGGGCCTATCGTCGCCGAAGGAATCGGTTTTCCCAGCAACTGATCGTTGCCAGGCCCGCGGCGCGGACATTCAGTGCCAGCCAGCCCGACGAAGCCGTTCACGATCGCGTGCGCCGGCACACCAGAAAGGTCATCGGGTTGCCACGGTTCGAGCCAGTCCACCATGCGCTCGACCGTGTATTCGTCGGTCACGGCACTGATCTCGAACACGACCACCAGCACCAGCGCGAACACGGCCAGGGTATCGACAAAGCTCCAGCGGGGATGCAGGAACAACTCGTCGCCCCAGCGTTGCCAGCGCGGCTGTGTGTTGTTGTCACCCGGCCGAGTCACCGCCTCGTAGAGCAGCGCGGCGTGATGATGGCGGTCGGCGCGAATCTCGTCTCCGAGGGTCGCGGCAGGGCTTTCGCGGCTACGCTGCACGCGGCGAGCAATTCAGCGAACCGCGCGAGGAAATGGCTGCGCAGTTCCTGGTACAAGTCCGTCGGTCTCCGCGAGCTGGAGTATTAGTAACGGCGTTGGCACTTGGAACGACTCTGTGATTTCCGGATCTTCCGCGATCGCGACGATGTGCGGGGAATACCCCGCGGTGTCAGAGTAGTTGGGTCTGCCGTAGCGCGCGGGTAGGATGACCGAATCGCCCCGGGAATTGCGTGGGCTGGTTGGTTTAAGTCACGCGGCCATTGCCGACGTACTGGCGAGTTGCCGGTAGTAGTTTGCCTCGGCTTCCGCAGGGGGGATAACGCGAGCCCGCTGACAAATGAGGAGATGATTGATGTCGAGACGACGAAAGCTGTTCCTGGCCGCCAGTCTGGCTGCGCTGGCCTACGGTGCCATGGTGCACGCGGCCGAGCCGGAGATCACCGTTTACAAGAGCCCCACCTGTGGCTGCTGCACGAAATGGGTGGACCACTTGGAGGAGAGCGGGCTCGAGGTCGAGAGTGTCGATGTGCGCGATCTCAACCGCATCAAGGCCATGGCGGGGGTGAGTCCGGAACTCGCCTCCTGCCACACGGCCATTGTGGACGGCTACGTGATCGAAGGGCACGTCCCTGCCGATGACATCAGACGACTGCTGACGGAGCGGCCAGAGGTCAGGGGGTTGACGGTGCCAGGCATGCCCCATGGTTCGCCAGGCATGGAGACGGGGCGCGAAGATCCCTACCAGGTACTGACCTTCGATGCCGAGGGCAATACGCGAGTGTTCGCTCGTTACTGACGGGGTTTTACACCCCATCGCCGCACGTGAATCCGGGACAGATTCGCATGCGGCGGTGGGCAGCAGTCAGCCCGCATAAACGGTCCGGCGCGCTCTTTTCAGAGGGTCTCTGCCTCGTACCTTTCTTCCTTGATCGTAGCGAGCAGGGCCGCCGTATCTGCGTTTCACGTAACCACGGCCTGTTGGTTCTAGAGGTTGACGTCGGCCGATTCGACGCCCGGCACCTTTTGCAACGCTTGGGTCACGGCGGTAACGCAGTGCATGCATGTCATGCCGGTCATTCGGATTCGCGTCTCCACCGCCGTTCTCCCATGTTTTCCAGGTAGCAGGGAAGATTTCGCACCCACGCGATCGGCCACCAGACCCAACGAGTAGTCGGTTTCACTGAGGCCTTTCCTGAGTTCGCTGCCCGTCTCCCGCGCGCCTTCGACGCTCAAAACCTTGTTGCATGCCTCCCATCCCGGGTTGATCGCCAGATTGCCATACCAGCCGCTACTGGTTCAGATTGCAGGGTAGTCATCTCGCGGTCAGGTCCAGGACAGGCAACTGGACTATGGTTGAGGCCAGCTTCTGTAGCCACGTTTGGAGAAATCGAAATGGATCGACGTTATTTTCTCAAGGGCAGCCTTGCTGCTGCCACCACAGCAGCCGTTAGTGTTGCAACGATGAGGGCGGCCTGGGCGCGCACGAGTGCTCGTCCGGCCCTACCGATGCCCAGCCTGCTCGATCTGACGCAAAGTGGCCGTCTTGACCTGGTGGCACAACAAGGCACGCATCGCTTTGGTCAAGACAGCCAGCCCTCCTCGACCTTTGGCTACAATCAATCCTATCTGGGGCCGATCGTGCGCGCCAATCAAGGGCAGGAGATTGCGGCTCGAGTGCGAAACGATCTCCCGGAACCGCTCGCCACCCATTGGCATGGATTGCTTGTCCCCGGCGAAGTGGACGGTGGCCCGCATCTCGCGATCGATCCGGGCGAAGCATGGAAGCCCGTCCTGTTCATCGACCAACCGCCAGCAACCGCATGGTTTCATGCCCATACCCATCCAAATACGGCCAGACAGGTTTATTCCGGGCTGGCCGGTGTTTTCCAGATCAGCGATGGACAAGACGGCGAGCGGGGCCTGCCGCACGAACACGGGGTCGACGATCTCACTCTGGTCTTGCAGGACCGGCGTTTTGATGATTTCGGGCGCCTTTCCTACCGCCTGGGCATGTTTGACCGGATGCAAGGTTTCCGTGGAGATCACATCGTGGTGAACGGCGCCCCGAACCCGCGAACCAGTATCCCCCGTTCGATCGTTCGACTTCGGCTTTTGAACGGCTCTAACGCCCGCATTTATCACCTTCGCTTCGATGATGGCCGACCGATGCATGTCATGGCCTCCGATTCCGGCTACTGGCCAGAACCGGTCCCAACCAACGAGCTGCGTATGGCCCCCGGCGAACGTTTCGAGGTGCTGGTTGACTTCAGTGACGGGGGTGACGTCAGCCTGCTGACTGGCCCCGATCAAAACCGGGGAGGCCCGGGCATGATGGGCATGATGGGCAACATGCGCTCATTCATTACGGGTCTCGTAGACGACGATCTGCCGATTCTTTCCTTTCATCCCGAGGGCCGCAAGGGTGCCATCGATCGCATGCCCGAGAAGATCGATGACGATCTCGATCAGCTTCCAACGAATTTCGCTCGCAAGCGAGAATTTTCTCTGGACATGATGCTCGGTGGCATGCCGATGGGGCGAGGCATGATGGGCGGAGACGGTGCTGGCCCAGCCATGGGAATCAACGGCCGGCCGTTCGACATGCGGCACATCAACGAGCAGGTATCTCTCGGCACCACTGAGCAATGGGTCATCGAGAGTGACATGCTCATGCACCCGTTCCATATCCATGGTGTGCGATTCCGGGTCCTGGCCGACGAGACCGGGCAAGCTCCGCGCCTGGAAAACCGTGGCTACAAGGACACCGTGCTCGTTGATGGTCGTGCCGAGGTCGCCGTGGAATTCACGCAGCCGGCCGCCCCGGAGACGCCGTTCATGTACCACTGTCACATCCTCGAGCACGAAGATGCCGGGATGATGGGTCAATTCGGAGTTTCCTGATCTGGGGGCGGGGGTTCACCAAGGCGCGAGCAAAAGCGCTGCAGCCAGTGGACAAGCGACGGTCAGCTGCGCCAGGTCACAGCCACGGAACTTGCTGTAGATCGCCAGGTTGAACAGGGCAAGTTCCGTGATCCTGCCGGCCATCTCCCATCGGGTGCGCAGGACCCGGATCTCTCTGAGCTTCAGCGGGGCCTCAAAAGATGGTTGGTCGATTTCCTGATGCACCGGCCCGCCGCGATCCACGCCTTGCAGCCCAGGGCGAGGCACCCGGGATCACAGGTGACCGGTCTTCACGTAGATCAGGGTCTCCTGTTCCACCCAGGGGTTGTGCTGGCTATGGTGCGGACTGCGTATCCACGTACCGGTGGGATAGCGCCCGTGTTCATCGATGAACTCGCCCGACAACACCAGAATCTCCTCACCGCCCCAGTGCCGGTGGGGCTGAAAATGCTCTCCGGC
>JAABSN010000079.1 GCA_011390385.1 Thioalkalivibrio nitratireducens
GCCCCGGCTGCCGCGCCTCCAACGGCACTGCGTGTCGAACAGCCCTGCGTAGCCAAGGAGCCCCCGGCGACCAATGCCACTACCAACCCCGTCAAGATCAATCGATTCATGGTATTTTCTCCTAGTTGCTGGCTGGCCCAGGCCGTGGATCGTTCAGCCCTTTCCCGGGCGGCGGTGCCAGCGGATAATGACAACGGGCATCACGGTACTCCGATAGAAGCGTTTCGTTCGAAAGGATGCCGTGTGCGATCCGGTCTTCAGCATGGATCAGCTGTTGTGAATGCGGGATGAATACGGCGATGAATTGATCATTTCCGGTGAGAAAAGCCACGAATCCGAGGCGCACGACGAGGGCTATCACCGTGTGCAGTGCGCTTATGGCCACTTCCGCCGAATCCTCTCACTTCCCGAAGATGCCGACATGGACAACATTTCGGCGAAGTTCCGCAACGGTGTATTGAGGGTCGAGATTCCGAGGCGAAAGGACAGTGCATGGTCGCCGGTACGGCGCATCGACATCAATCACTGACTGAATCATTAGTCCATGGTAGCCGCGGGTGTTTGAGCGCTGTCGGGATGGCTTCGTACCGGTGCCCATCTCGTGGGTCGCATCGGCCAGGGGTGTCCTGTCTTTCGTTTGCGGAGCCGCGCTTTCTCGGTCTGGGGATGCCAAGCTTCCGGGGCCGGCAGATTCAACCGGGAAGCAAGAACACCTGGAGGAAGAACGGGGTCCATGCTCCCATCAGAACGATGAGGATGACGGCCTCTACGCGACTCGCGAAGGATAGGCGGGCGCGTTCGTGAGGATCAGCATCGGCCATGAACACCCGCGACATGACGATGTCCAGCAGGAGCACGAACACCAGCACCATCATGACGGCCGGAGCGACCACCGACGGCCACAATCTCCAGTCGTACACTGGGACGTCGGCATTCGCGAAGGGTGCGGCCAGTGTGATCAGTACGGCCACGAAGACCAGCAAGGCTCTCAGGAAACCCAGATGCAATAGTCGCTGCACCGGTCACCTCCGAATCGGTTTTTTGGGACCCTGCCGTGATGATACATCCGTGGATGCTCAGTGCATCCGTGGTGATCTCTCTCCCGGCCGTTTTGTCTATACTCGTCGCAATGGCGGTGAATCGGAACAGGCGCGGGCTCCTGCTGGCTTTGACGGGTCTGGGGGCGCTCGCTCTGGGTGCGGGAGGGTTTCTGGCGGATCGCTCCGACCAGAGCAGGCTGGTGGGAGCGGAGCGCCCGAATGGTCTCCTTTGGCCACAGGTTCGCAGCCTCCCGCCTATGACGTTGATTGACCAACACGGCGCGCGCTTCGACAAGGCTCATCTCGAAGGCCGATGGTCGCTGGTTTTCTTCGGCTACACTTCGTGCCCGGACATTTGTCCGATGACGCTCGCGATCCTTGACCGGGTGCAGCAGAGCCTGGGAATGGGTGGCGCCACCGGCGATGACCTGCAGACCATCCTGGTCAGTGTCGATCCTGCTCGTGATAGCCCTGAGCGACTGCGGGAGTACGTCCAGCACTTCAACGATGACTTCATTGGAGTGACGGGTCCGCATGAACAATTGCAGGCTCTGGCTGAGGCACTGGGTGCCGTCTACATCATCGAAGAGCCTGATGCCAATGGCCAATATCTGGTTCATCACAGCGCAACGATCTTCCTGATCAGTCCAAGGGCCGAGCTCGCCGGAGTCCTGACCACGCCGCACGAGGCCGTCACACTGGCTGAGCGTTTGCGCGAAATGATGGCCTACATGCAGGGTCGCGCCTGATGTTTTCGCAACGTTCATGGAGGGGTGCAGGGCTATGGTCGCTGGGGCTCCTGCTGGTCACCGGTCTGGCGCACGCGCAGATGGCGTTGATGGATGTGTGGATCGCGGAGCCTCCACCCGGGGCGCAGACCGTCGCCGGTTATCTGACTCTGGAGAATTCGGACTCGCAGAGCCGCTTTCTGGAATCGGTTTCAAGCCCGCAATTTGCGCGTGTGGAGATACACCGGACAACGATTGTCGATGAGGTTGCGCGCATGCAGGTACAGACACGGCTGGAAGTGCCGGCCGGGGAACGCTTGATGCTCGAGCCCGGCGGTTACCACCTGATGCTGATCGAACCCGGTGTCCGCCTCGCCCGCGGTGCGCAGGTGGACCTGAGCTTCGAGTTCGACGATGGATTCATTTTGAGACATGCCGCGGAAGTCAGGCGACTCGATGACCCGGTTGTCCATCGCCATTGACGTTCTTGCAGGCGTTCAACCTCCGACAGCAAACCAGAACCCGAGATAGCGGTCCGCCAGCATCGACGCGAACAATGCCAGAAGATAGATGATCGAAAACAGGAAGGTACGGATGGCCCGTTGCCGGCTTCGGGTGACCAGGAGCATGATCGCATGGTAGAGAAAAACGCTACCGAGGCCAGCCGCAGCCAGCAAGTATATCCAGCCGCTCATCCCCATGCCCACGGGTAGCAGGGTCACCGCGATCAGAAGGATGGTGTACAGCAGGATCTGCAGGCGGGTGAAATCCTCGCCATGTGTGACCGGTAGCATCGGGATGCCCACCCGGGCGTAGTCGTCCTTGCGATAGATCGCCAGGGCCCAGAAGTGGGGCGGCGTCCAGGTGAAAACGATCAGGAAAAGTACCAGCGCCAGAGGGTCGACTTGCCCGGTTACGGCGGTCCAGCCAAGCAATGGTGGCATGGCTCCGGCGGCCCCGCCGATCACGATGTTCTGGGGCGTAGCGCGCTTGAGAAACAATGTGTAGATCACTGCATAGCCGACCAGGGCCAGCAGGGTCAGCAGAGCCGTGAGGGTATTGACGAACAGCAGCAGTATCAGGAAACCCGAGACGCCAATCAGTGCCGCGAACGCGAGGCTATGCGCGACATCGAGGTGCCCGGTCGGAAGCGGGCGCCAACGGGTGCGGTCCATGACGGCATCGGTGTGCCGGTCCAGCACATGATTCAGGGCCGCGGCGGCACCGGCCATCAGGCTGATTCCGAGGCTGCCGAAGACCAGTGCAGGCCAGGGCAGTGAGCCCGGTGCGGCCAACAGCATGCCTACCCAAGCCGTGAACATCATGACGGCGACGACTCTTGGTTTGCACAGCGCGAGGTAGTCCGGCCAGTGACCAAGGGCACTGTGATGACCGGTGAAGTTCAGAGTCTTGATCGACATAGGATCCATCTCCTGCGGTGACTGGCCGGCCGGAGTCCGGCACGGCCAGCGAATGCGCGGGCACGTCAGGTCATGAAGGCCCCGAAATATTCACGGTGGCTGCCATTGATGTTCGGGTGGTGGCAGGATCGGGTCTGGTCAGGGCCATGGCGTGCACCAGCGTGAATGTGACCAGCAACAGCACCGCAGCGACGGCGTTATGGGCGACAGCCACGGGCAATGGCAGATTGAAAATCACGTTGGACATCCCCAGCCCGGCCTGCAACAGCAGCAAGGCCAAAAGCATGCCCGCCAGCCGCCGCAGCGGCTGAGCGCCCTTCCAGAGGATGAACAGCGCAAGACCACCGAGCAGAAGCACGCTGGTCGCTGCGCCGATGCGGTGGGTCACGTGGATCGCGGTCCGCGCGGGTATTTCGAGTACACCGAATTCGAAATCCACCCCGGTCCCCCTCCACAGTACGAATGCCTCGCGAAAGTCCATTTGCGGCCACCACTGCCCCTGGCATTGCGGAAAGTCCGGGCAGGCCAGCGCGGCATAGTTGGCACTGGTCCATCCTCCGAGGGCGATCTGGGTTATCAGCACCAGTGTTCCGAGCCAGGCCCAGGGAAGCAGATGCCGGGGAGTGGCCTGCGACCGTTCCGGAGCTTTCGGTCGCGGCTCAGGATCGCAACGAGGCGCGCCCCGGGTGCGGCGGGTTCGGGTCGCCAGTACCAGCAGCCATAGCAGCAGCAGCGTGGCGAAGCCCCCGAGCAGGTGTGCCATCACCATGATGGGCTTGAGCTGCAGCGTCACTGTCCACATACCGAGCAGGGACTGGAACACGATCAGCAGGACCAGCACAATCGGTATGACCACGGGCTGTTTCGGCCGATGCCGTTCCCGCCAGGCGAGAGCCCCAAGACCCAATACCACGAGCCCCAGCAGTCCCGCAGCATAGCGGTGCACCATCTCCTTCCAGGCCTTGGCAATCTCTACGGGACGTTCCGGAAACGCCAGGTTGGCCTGGTCGATCATCGGTGCCTGGCTCGGCGCCACCAGCCGACCGTAGCACCCGGGCCAGTCGGGACAGCCGAGCCCCGCGTCCGAAAGCCGCACATAGGCCCCGAGAATGATCACAGTCAGAGTCAGGATGACTGCGATGCGAACCCCAAGGAAAAAAATACGTTGCGCGCTCATGTTCAGCCGATGCGCGAGTTGCGCAGCAACTTCTCGAGATCCTTGAGCATGCCCCTTGCTTCGACACCGGGATCGTAGCGAAGCACGACGTTGCCCAGAGGATCCAGCAGATAGACCCGACCCGTCGCATTCTGGCCGAGTACCGCCATGATGGGTTCCAGCGCTTCGCGGCCTCCAGCCACCAGCCGCAGGCGGGGATGCCCCTCCGACAATCGGGAGAGATCACCCAGGTCAGAGGGGACGGTCGACAGGTACACTCTTTGTACGCGGTCGATGTCATGCCCCAGTGCCAGCCGCAACTGCCGCGTGTTGACGAGCGCTTCCTCGCAGGCGGAGTCGCAGCGCGACTCGCCCACATGCAGGAGTGTCCAGTGGCCACGGAGTTCGTCCTCACCGAACGGCTCGCCCGCATCCTCGACCAGCGAAACGGGTTCGAGGCGACGAGGCGGATCCAATAGTTCGCCATGGTTGGTAAATGTCGTCGGCGTCCAGACCTGAGGGTGCTGATAAAGCCAGGTTGCAATCCCGAGGGGAAGGGCGAACACGAGGATGAGCAGCATCAGTACGAGTCGTCCCTGCCACCGGCGCCGGCCCCACTGAGCCGGTAGGTTTTCAGTCACCATGATCCCGGAACCTCCTTCGATATACGAGGATTGCCACGATGATCACCAGCGCCAGGGCCAGCCCGAACCATTGCACCGCATACGCCAGGTGCCGCTCCGGGCCCATCGGCAGGACCGGGCGCCAGTCGCGATCGTAGCCGTGGGGCTGATCGGGATCGAGGCGCACGGTTAGCGGAGGCACTGCACGCTGCAATCGTTCCCCGATCGTCTCGAAATCCAGATACTGGATGACCCGTGGCCAGCCAACGGACGTTTCATCCATTGGACCCAGGCGCAAGCCTTTGCCGAAGGGCAGGTAGACATGCCCGAGTACCGTCGTGGTTTCCCCGGGCAGGCCCGCGCTCACTTGGGGCAACGTATCCCGGTCGGGCCCGCGCGGAATCCAGCCGCGCTCGATCAGTACCGTCTGTCCGCTGTCGGCGTGAACCAGCGGCGTGAGCACGCGGTAACCCACCTGTCCCTTCGATACTTGGTTATCCAGAAGGAACTGCTGTTCAGGCAGGTACTGGCCAGAAACCGCGACCGGGCGAAAGCGCAGGGACTCCAGCGGTTCGGTGGCGAGGTTGAGTGGCCGATGTTCGGTATCCGCGATGGCTTCGAAACCAGACAATACCGCCCGTTTTTCGTCGGCTCGCTGCAGTTGCCAGTTACCCAGTATCAGGAACAGGGCCAGCAGTGCGACACCGGCCACCCAGGGCACCGCATAAAGAAATCGGGAATGCACCGCAGCCTGGTCGTTCTCGATTCGGGTGATCGCCATGTCGGAGCTATACTCGAGGCGTCCGGGACGCGATCAGGAGACTTGCCATGTGGATGCATTTCATTGTGATCACTCTGCTTCTGCTCATTCTTGGCAGCCTTGGCTCCGGGCTGGTCTTCCTCGTTCGTGATACCCCCGGCAGCACTCGTGCGGTGCGGGCACTGTCCTGGCGTATCGGTCTTTCCATTGCCTGTTTTCTACTGCTTCTGCTTGCAGCGGCGCTCGGTTTCATACAGCCGCATGGCGTTGGCGCCGGCTGAACGCCGAGTTCCACATCGGTTATCGCAGAATGCAAGTCGCATTCCCTACCTCGTTGCACCCTACAGCCAGTACACGAATACGAACAGGATCAGCCATACGACGTCCACGAAGTGCCAGTACCAGGCCACGGCTTCGAAGCCGAAATGCTCCTGGCTCGAGAAATGGCCGCGCAGGGAACGCAACAGGATCACCGACAGCATGATGACCCCGAGGCTGACATGGAGCCCGTGGAAGCCGGTCAGCAGATAGAACGTGGCGCCATAAATGCCCGATGCCAGCGTCAGGTTCAGATCCGTGTAAGCGTGGCCGAACTCGAAGACCTGCAGGGTCAGAAAGAGCAGGCCGAGCGCGACGGTTGCGGCAAGCCCCCAGATCAACTGCCTGCGGTTGTCATGCTTCAGGCCCCAGTGCGCCCAGGTGATGGTCACGCCGCTGGTGAGCAGGATGGCCGTGTTGAACGCCGGGATTCCCCAGGCGCTTATCGTTTCGAACGCGCCACCGAGACTGGCTGGCCCGGCCGTTGGCCAGTTCGCCTCGAATTCGGGCCAAAGGAAAAGCTGGGTACTCACGCCGATGCCTTCGCCTCCCAGCCAGGGTACAGCCAGTACGCGGGCATAGAACAGAGCCCCGAAGAAGGCGCCGAAGAAGAGGACCTCGGAAAAGATGAACCAGCCCATGCCCAGGCGGAACGAGCGGTCCACCTGGGCGTTGTAAAGACCTTTGCGGCTTTCCCCGATCACGGTGCGGAACCAGCCGAACACCATGTACAGGATAATCGCCGTACCTGCGGCGAGAATCCATGGACCCGCAGGGGTATGCCCATTGAGTGACATCCCGATTCCGACCACCAGCACCCCAAGCCCCACTGAACCGACGATGGGCCAGTGGCTGCTGTGCGGTACGTAGTAGGTACCCTGTGCATGTTCCACGTCATTCACCCCCATTCATCGATTGGTTGCTGGCAGGTGCTGCAGCCACGTCCGTCATCTCGAAAAAGGTATAGGCAAGCGTGAGCCGCTCGACGCCTGCCGGGAGTCGTGGGTCCACCACGAAGGCCACGGGCATCTCGCGTGATTCCAGCGGACCGAATGCCTGTCGGGTGAAGCAGAAGCACTCCGTCTTGTTGAAGTGGCGGGCGGCGGAGGAGGGGGAGACACTCGGGACCGCTTTCCCTACGAACTCCGTGTCTCGCTTGTTGGCTGCCGTGTAATGGACCAGGTACTGCTTGCCTGGATTCACCTCCATGCGGGTCACTTCCGGGGAAAAAGTCCAGCCCATGCCGGGGTCGACGATGGCTACGAATTCCACGGTCACCCGGCGGTTCGTTTCGCCATCCACTGCCGAGGGGAGTGCTGCGTCTGTGAGCGAGGAGCTGCGGCCGTTCAGGCCCGTGACCTCACAGATCACGTCATACAGGGGCACCAGGGCAAAACCGAAGCCGAACATGCCCAGTACCACGGCGCCGAGGCTGAGCGCAGTACGCCGGTTGCGATTCCGGTAGCCGGTTTCGTTCATGAGCGCATGGCCATGCTGATGAAGAATCCGACGTAGAAACCGAGCGCGATGAGCGCCACGATGATGGCGGTCATGATGACCCGGCGGCGACGCTGTTTCAGGTCAATCATTTTCCTGACCGGTCACTTGAGCGAGGGAGGACTGGTGAAGCTGTGATAGGGCGGGGGAGACGACAGGGTCCATTCCAGACCCTGTGCACCCTCCCAGACCCGATCCGTTGCCTTGGCCCCGCCGCGTACGGTCTGGACCACGAGGTACAGGAAAATCAGTTGCGCGAACCCGAATCCGAACGCTCCGATGCTGGCGATCTCGTTGAATCCGGTGAACTGCGTTGCGTAGTCCGGGATCCGCCGCGGCATGCCGGCAAGGCCGAGAAAGTGCATGGGAAAGAATGTCAGGTTGACGAAGATCGTGGACAGCCAGAAGTGCCACTTGCCCAGGGTTTCGCTGTACATGTGGCCGGTCCATTTGGGCAGCCAGTAGTACACGCCGGCCATGATCGCGAACACCGCGCCGGGAACCAGCACATAGTGGAAGTGCGCGACCACGAAATAGGTGTCGTGGTATTGAAAGTCCACCGGTGTGATCGCGAGCATCAGCCCCGAAAACCCGCCGATGGTGAACATGACGATGAACCCGATGGCGAACAACATCGGGGTTTCGAAGGTCATCGAACCACGCCACATGGTGGCTGCCCAGTTGAACACCTTCACCCCGGTCGGTACCGCGATCAGCATGGTCGAGAACATGAAGAACAGGAGTCCCGCCAGCGGTAGCCCCACGGTGAACATGTGATGCGCCCAGACGATGAACGACAGGAAGGCGATGGCGGCGGTGGCGTACACCATCGAGACGTAACCGAACAGGGGCTTGCGGGCAAAGGTCGGAAGGATGGTGGAGACGATGCCGAAGGCAGGCAGGATCAGGATGTACACCTCGGGATGCCCGAAGAACCAGAAAATGTGCTGGAACATCACCGGGTCGCCGCCGCCGGCCGCGTTGAAGAAGTTGGTCAGAAGGTACTTGTCGGTCAGCAGCATGGTCACCGCACCGGCCAGCACAGGCATTGCGGCGATCAGCAGGAATGCCGTGATCAGCCATGTCCAGACGAACATCGGCATCTTCATCGGCGTCATGCCCGGTGTGCGCATGTTCAGGATCGTGGCGATGATATTGATCGCCCCCATGATGGACGAGAGTCCCATCAGGTGGATCGCGAAGACCACGAACGGGAAGGCATCCCCGGTCTGCAGCATGAGCGGGGGGTACATCGTCCAGCCGGAGGCCGGCGCACCGCCGGGCATGAACAGCGTCGAAAGCAGCAGCGTGAAGGCCACCGGCAGGATCCAGAAGCTCCAGTTGTTGAGGCGGGGAAGGGCCATGTCGGGAGCCCCGACCATCAGCGGAATCTGCCAGTTGGCCAGACCGGTGAACGCCGGCATCACGACGCCGAAGATCATGACCAGGGCATGCATGGTGGTCATGGAATTGAAGAACTGCGGATCGACCAGTTGCAGGCCGGGCTGGAAGAGTTCGGTTCGGATCACCAGCGCCATGCTGCCGCCGATGAAGAACATCACCAGCGAGAGCACCAGGTACATGGTCCCGATGTCCTTGTGGTTGGTGGTGAAGAGCCAGCGGGTGATGCCGCGCGGGGGCTCCTCATGATGAATTACGTCGGAAGTCACCGCACTCATCAGCAAATCCCCTTGTCGTTGAGCCGACTGCTAACGGGCCGAATCGATCTGCGCCGGCGTGACCATGTCGCCTGTGTCGTTACCCCAGGCATTGCGTTGGTAGGTGATCACGGCGGCGAGGTCAACGTCGTTGAGCTGGGGGCCAAACGCCGCCATGGCGGTGCCTTGTCTGCCCCGAAGCACGACCTCGAGATGGTCGTTGATGGGCCCGGTCGCCACTGCGCTGCCACGGATTGCGGGGAACGCGCCGGGGATTCCCTCTCCGTCAACCTGGTGACACGCTGCGCAATGGGTTTCGTGAATCGCCTTTCCTTGCGCCATCAGATCGTCCATGTCCCAGTCCGCCATGGCTGCGGTTTCACCCGAAGCCTCTCCATTGCGCTGTTCCTGCAGCCATGCCTGCCAGTCGGCCTCCTCCAGTGCCACCACCACGATGGGCATGAAGGCGTGGCCACGCCCGCACAGTTCGGCGCACTGGCCACGAAATACGCCGGGCTCGTCGATCTGTGTCCACACCTCGTTGATGAACCCGGGAATCGCATCGCGCTTCACGGCCAGGTCCGGGACCCACCAGGCGTGGATGACGTCGCTCGCCGTCAGCAGGATGCGCACCCGTTGACCGACCGGCACCACCATGGGGTTGTCGACCTCCAGCAGGTAATGTTCGCCCTTGTCCTCCAGGCCGACGATCTGTGCCTGTGGAGTCGCAAGGTTGCTGAAGAAACTCACGTCCTCGTCGATGTACTCATAGTGCCACTTCCACTGGTAGCCGGTGACCTTGATGGTCATGTCGGAAGCCGACGTGTCTTCCATGGCAATCAGCGCGCGGGTCGCGGGGATCGCCATGCCGACCAGTATGACGATCGGGATGATGGTCCAGAGAACTTCGACGGCGGTGTTTTCGTGGAAGCTGGCAGATTCGGTGCCCAGCGATTTGCGATGCCGGAGGATCGAATAGAACATCGCGGAAAAGACCACGGTGCCGATGACCACGCAGATCCAGAAAATCAGCATGTGCAGGCCGTACACACGGCTGCTGATCTCTGTCACGCCAACCGGCAGGTTGAGGCCGTAGCTGCTCGCGGTGGCGACGCCTGGTACGCCCAGAAGCCACCCACCCAGCGCGGCGCCGATTGTGTTGCCTGTCGTTCCAGAGGCCATGGTTCCCTCCGTTCGGTCGCGACATCTGTGATCATTGGTGCGGCGATTCCGATAGTGGATCGCGCGCCGCGTTGTGATGAAACCTCCGGTTCTCCAGATTGGCCATCGCCGATGGCGACAGCGCTGTTGGTCAAATATCCGGCCAACCAACGGCAAAGGCCTTGCAGGGAATCAAGTGGCTACAGCCCTGATCGGCTCGCCCATCATGCGCCGGGAATTCCTCGATGAAATCCTGCCGGGGCCGCTTGGCTTCCTTGATTGAAGTCTAGACGAGGAATTTTGAAGGACAAAACCCACTTATTCAGTGGGAATTATCTCTGTGGTGCCGGCTCGGGGGAAGCCTGGGTGCAGTAACCAGTCCGCGCTGGGCGGCATAAAAAGCGGCGACGGCACGGATTTCGTCGTCACCGAGTTCCGCGGCCATCTGGTTCATCACGGCATGGTTTCGAGTGCCATCCCGGTAGCCCCTGAGCGTATGTTCGAGATAGCTGGCATGCTGCCCTGCAAGGTGTGGGAACTGATCCGGCGCGGTACTTACGCCCTGTGCGCCGTGGCATCCCTGGCATCCCTTGTCTTGGTGAATTTGGCTACCTTTCGCCACCGGGTCGGCGGCCGCACTCGTGCCAGCCAGCGTCAACAGCAATGCCAGTGCCCATCTCATGGTGTGTTCGCCCTCTGTTCGATGTCGACCAGGCTCGAGAAATACGCGGCAATATCCGACATGTCCTGGTCGCTCAAACCATCAGTCTGGCTGTGCATGGTTGGATGCTGCCGATCCTGCGATCTGTAGGCGCGCAATGCGGTCACGATGTAGGACGCGCTCTGCCCACCCAGTTTGGGTACATGATAAGTGGGATAAATGTTCTGGTAAGTCGCGATACCATGGCAGCCGAGACAGGGGTCAGCCTTGAGCCGCCCCGTCTGCACGTCACCATCCGCATGGCCCGTGCTGTTCAAGCAAAGCGCGAGGCAAAAGATGAAGCAACTACGCAAGGGGCTGATCATGACCTTGCCTGGCCTTGTGGCGTGGCAGGGGTGCCGGCATCCACGAGGGCGCGATAGCCATGCCACATCGCGAATCCGAGCCACGGGAAGATGACGATCAGGCCAATCAGGGCCGTCAGCACTGCAACCCCGAACAGGACGGTGATCAGGGCGGCCCAGAAAAGCATCGGCCATGGGTTGCGTAGAAATGCCTTCAGACTTACTACGACCGCATCGATCAGCCCGGTTCGCCGATCCAGCATCACCGGGACCGTGACCGCGCCCAGCGCGAAGGCCACCACGGCAAGCAGCGCGCCGGTGGCCACGACGCCGACCAGGGAGATCATTCCTCGTGGGCTCGATAGCATCGCGCCAAGCAACTCTCCGAGATTCGCCGGAACGCCGAGTTCGCCGACATTCATTACGCCGATCCAGAGCGTCATGAACCCCGCCCACAGGAGAAACAGGCCTGCCAGCATTCCGGCAAACAACCAAAGCGAGACGCCGAGTGCCGGAATCGCCCCCAGACACTGGCCGATACCCAGCCTTTCGCGGTCTCCGACCTCCAGTCTGCGCGCGAGCTCATTCACGCCCACGGCGAGCGCGGGCCCCACGAGCAGGAATCCGGTCAGGGCGGCCATGCTGAGCCAGGGCTGGTCCCAGGTCAGCCAGAGAATCGCGAGCCCAAGAGCGGTGACGAGGACGCCGTGAAGCAGCGCTACCGGCGCGCGCCAGATATCCTGCCAGCCTTCGGACAGCCAACGTGCAGGATCCGAGATGGAAATCTTCCGGATGGCCGGGATGCCACCGCTGTCCAGCGTTTGTCGTGGCTGAATTTCGCTGGGATCGCCCGGGTAACGGCGTTTGATCAGGTCGTCCACGATGGTTTCTCCTTGCGTTCAGGCGCTGACAGATGACGCGTCTCATTTGAAGCTAGCAGATCAATCGGGATATTTCCTCCGGTTTCCTCACCGAAAGGATGATGAAAGTCGAACGGCCAGGGAAACGTCGATGAACTCGTCATCGCGAGGAGCGGAGCGACGCGGCGATCCATAAGGTGTGGATTTCAGGCGCGCCGTTTGAATTACTCGCTGCGCTCGCCCTTCGGGCCAGCCTTCGGCGGTTAAAGGCGCTTCGCATGTTAGTGGCGCGCTTCGCTCGCAATGACAAATGCACTCACCATCGTCTATTCCGGCCTGTTGAGTTACGTGATCCTGAAGGTTCTGGATCTGACCATCGGCCTGCGCGTGACAAACGAACTAGAAGTCGAGGGCCTGGACCTGACCCAGCACAACGAGCGAGGCTACAGTCTTTGATCACAATGCCTCGGCTCTGCGGGCACCGGGGCAGCCAAGTCCTTTGCAGTGGCCAAGCCGTCCATGGCATGGACCCTCGAGATCAGTGAGTATGCTTGAGATCTGAAAAGGAACCTTCGCACCGCAGTCGGTTTCGCCACTGCACGGACAATGAAAGATGGATGCAATATGTCAAGCGGGGGCCTGTGTTGCGCGGGCTCGAGGGGTGGCAACCGAGAGGATCGGTGGGTCGGACGCACGTCACTTTTTGCTAGCATCCGGCCAAAAACGGGCTATCCTTGGTATGCGTGCGCCTCGTGTGAAGCATGCAACAAAGGAGCCAAGGGACGCACGGTAAAACCAGTGTATGTCCAGTTTCTCCACGGGAATCTGATCCTCGCGCGCCTGGATCGTGCGCAAGGGCAGTCCTGGACGGTGGGACGGATGGGCTACGGCTGTCGACGTAAATTTGAAGCATGCCAGGTTTGTCCACCTGAACTCTTCGATTAACAACAAAGCTGCCTGAGCGTCAGGTCGGGCGCGACAAAAAGGGGGAAATCCCAGATGAATGCATGGGCAACTTTCTTACGGGTAATCGCAATGACCGCAGCCTTGCTGGTTTCCCTTGTGGTGCTGCTCGCGGCGGCGCCGGCGTCGGCGGTCGGTGTCGAGAAAGAGTTCTGTTGGAAGGACACCTATGGCCGTGGTGCCGGGAAGGTTCCGGAAAGTTGCAAGGCGGACGAAGATCGCATCGGCCTGCTTTGCTACAAGAAATGCGAAAGCGGCATGAAGCGGTTCGGTTTCGACTGTCACTCGGTCTGCCCGGACGGCTTCCGCGATGACGGTCTCTTCTGCCGCAAGGCGGAATACGGGCGTGGTGCCGGTTTCGCCTGGCAGTTCGGGGATGCACTGAATGACTCCGGCATGAAACGGCGCTGCGAGAACCAGCACGGGGTGGGCAATTGCGAGAAGCACGGGGCGATCTTTTATCCCAAATGCAAGCCCGGTTACAGCCCTGTTGGTTGCTGCATCTGCCGCCCCGCGGTACCAAACTGTCCGCAACTCGGTTTGAACCCCGGTGTCGATCTCTCCTGTGCCAAGAAGGTGGAAATTGGTAGACCAGTGACGGGACAGTGTTCGGCCGGGCAGCAACAGGATGCGGGCCTCTGCTACGACGCCTGCGGGAGCGGATACGACGGCGTCGGCCCGGTGTGTTGGGGGAAGGCGCCCAAGCAGGTTGGCACGCCACCACGGGACTGGGTCGACTGTGGTATGGGTGCAGCGAAGGACAGCAGCGCCTGCCAAGCCGTTGTGACCGATCAGGTGACCGCAGTCGGGGAAATTGCTCTGTTCGTGGCGACCGTTGGCAGCGGAGCTGCCGCTGCCCAGGCGACCAAGGCCAAGAAACTGGCCGGTATCAACAAGCTGAAGACAGCCTGGAACGCCCTTAGCAAGGCGCAGAAGGGCGCTTTGGTGGTCACAGCGGGGAACAAGGGGATCGGGATCATCCGCAACGCAACCGAGATCGACAATAGCCTCGACAATGCGACGACCGAGGAGGATTACGCGCGGGTCGCTGCCCTGATCGCGGCTCTTGCCGATCCAACCGGCGTCTCCAGTACCGTCGCAGCCTACACGTATCCCAAGTGCAGCAAGTATTTCGGACCGCCCAGATGAGCCGGTGAACCAGGGCTGCGCACCTCTTCATGGCCGAGGGCGAGGCGTCCCTGTTCGATCGCGCATGATGTGCGAGTATCACAATTGAGTACGAACGTGAACCGGCGAATGGCGTGAAGGAGACCTCCGGGTAGAGACCGCGCCAGTCAAACATTCGGGTCGTCCCCGAGCCCGGTTTCGTATTACGTACAGCGTCATTGTCGAGGGGCACGGAGCAACTTCTTGCGGCCCTGACCAATTGCGCTCGATGGACGCGGGATGTCGCGGGACATCAATCAAAGACCGGGACCGGCAAGGGACGTAACCCAATAAAAAGCCCGCAGTTACGCGGGCTTCGGGATGTTTCTGGACTTCTCTGGAAGGGGAAATGGTGGAGCGGAGGAGGATCGAACTCCCGACCTTCGCATTGCGAACGCGACGCTCTCCCAGCTGAGCTACCGCCCCAATCCCTCTATGATACCAGTGCAGGCTGGTCGGGGGGAAGGGCGTTTTCGCGGTGGGCGGATCGTGCCCGCATCCTACTCCGGGCGGAGGACCAATACTGCGAGAGGGGGCAGATCCAGGCGCAGCGTGGCGGGGAACCCTCGATGAGGCCGGGATTCGGCGACGGCCACACTCGAGCCGCGCGAGGCGCCACCGTAGAATTCGGAGTCGGTGTTCAGGCACACCCGCCAGGTGCCGGAATGGGGTGCCGGGATCTCGTAGTCGAGGCGTTCGACCGGCGTGAAGTTCAGTATCACGATCAGTTGGGAATCCGGGCCCCGGCGCAGGTAACTGAGCACCGAGCGGCTCGCGTCGTCGCAGTCGAGCCAGGCGAAGCCTTCCGGATCGAACTCCCGGGCATGGAGTGCAGGGTCATCCTGATAAAGATG
>JAABSN010000008.1 GCA_011390385.1 Thioalkalivibrio nitratireducens
GGGGGTGGAATGCCATGCCGTCGTGCATCACCGGATCGGCTTGCGGCAGACGCAGCCCCAGCGCCTCGAAATCCGCAGCCTCCAACAACACGGGGCCGGCCGGATCGCGCAGCACCAGCATCGTTCGACTCGTCGGCTGGCCGTTGAGCTCGACCTCCAGCAGGAGCTCCTCGATCCGGGGCACCGGGACGGGCGTGGTCTCTGCGACGCGTGCCGGGGAATCCGGGGCGGGCGCGGCTCCTTGCCCTGCTGCCGCACCACTTGCCGCCGGGGCCGAGAAGCGCCAGCTGTCGCCCCCTTCGTCCGCAGTTGCGTAGACGGCAGCGATCGTGAGGATGATCCCCCCCAGGCAGGCGGTCGCGCGGGCGCGGCCGATCCGCTGCCGAGCGAGCGCCTCAAGGGCAATCCCGTAGGACTCACCTGCCCTGGGTTGGCGCGCTACCGATCGCTTCGGTTGCCGCGGCCGCATCGTGTTCGACGGGAGCCGGGGAATGTGCCCCGGTTGGTGGGGCACGGTGTCATCGCGATGAAGGGACAAGGCCAGGGTAGATCGAATCAGTCGACACGGACTTGGAACATACGAGTGTGGTGTCCGGTGCTCGCCTCGATATCCAGAACGGTGCCGGATCCCGCGCCGCTGCTCACAGGCACGCTCAGGGACCGGGCATTTCCCGGCAACACGTAGAACAAGATATTCCTGCTGCCGATCTCATTGCCTCCGGCCAGAACCCGCACTTCCGTCAACTTCAGATGCGCGTTACCCCGGTTGGCAACCCGCAGCTCGAGCTCGCCGCGTTTGCTCATGTGTGCCTGCCAGTGAGCTTCCGCAACGACCGGTTCCGGCGGTACGACGAACACCGGTACGCTGATATTCAGGGCCACGACCAGACCGGTGAACCCGGGCTTCGGCGGCGGGGGAATTTCCGAAAAACGCACGCGGTAGGTGAGTTCCTTCGCCGGCTCCGGCGCCCGGCGGAGCCCGGCCCGAACCAGCTGTGATTCACCCGGCGGGATGGTGACGATCGGTGGGGTGATCAGCAACTCGCGCGTGGGAGACAGCTCGTCGTTTTCGCCGTGCTGTTGCCATGACAGTGGCTGGATCTGCACGGTCACCGGCTCGGCGCCGGGGTTGGTGACCAGGAAAGTTCTGATGGGCTGCTCGGCTGTGAGTACCAGCGCGAGCGGCCGGATCGAAATCTGGCCCGCCTGCGTTGCCGCGGCGGCCATGAAAAAGACCAGCAGCCCGCCAAGGGCTGCACGAATACAACGGGCTGCTGGCCACTGCCTCATGTCAGTAGGTTACGGTGACGGTGATGGTGTCGCTGTAGGCGCCTGTAGGCGCCGTTGCCTGGCCGGAAGGGATGCGGCCATAGACGGTATTGACCTGTGACACGCCGCTACCGGTACCGGCAACCGTGTCGGTGGCGACCGTATTGCCCCAGTTACTGGCGCGACCGGTGTCGGAATACAATGCGTAGTCCAGAAGGTCGGTGCCCGTGCCGCCTGTCATCTGGCGGGCGCTTACGGTTGCGCCGGTAGCGCCACCTGCGTCCAGCCCGATGTCATAGGGCGTGCCGTTCGAGCAGGTGACGTCGATGGTCGTGGATGCGTCCTTATCCGTGTTGGCAACGGCGGTATCGAACGAACCGAAAGCAAGCGCTGATGCCGACACTGAGCAGGCGTCCGCGACGGTGGCTGATACGCCAAAGGTGGTGGTTTCTGTTGCACCGAATGCGGCCGAACCGGTGGCAAGCAGGCCAATGGCCAGTACGATGCGAGTCTTGAGAAGTTTCATTTCATTAACCCTATGTGAGTCGTTGCACGTTGATGAGCAGCAATCGACAAGACCGCGAGCGCGGCCCCGAAGGGTAATCGGGAGGGATGCCCCGGATCGGGATTCGACCCTTGCGGCAAAGTGGCTCCTGAGCTTTCGGCGGTCCCGCTATCATGGGGTAACACCTGGCGGCGCTCCCTTTAGACCGGTGACTTTGCGTCCCCGCCTTTCAACGGGTTTGCCTTTATCGGTTGTCGGACCAGACCTGGATTCAGGCAGGAAGGGCATTTGTCGCCCCTGCACTCCTTTTCCAGATCTTGTGGAAAGTTATAACATAGATTCTGCGATTTCACAAGGAGCTCCTGCTTCCGCTCCCTGGAACAAGTGGCTGGGTCCCGCCCATGTTCTCCCGGCTCAACGTACGCCGTACTACTCGTCCTCGGCCACGGGATCGCGTTCCAGCAAACGCCGGACAGCCTCGCGGACGGGGCGGTCCTGGTAGAGAACCGCGTGCACCTCGGCGCAGATCGGCATTTCGACCCCGGCCTGTTCCGCCTTGGCCGCGGCCACGCGTGCGGTGTCCGCACCCTCGACCGCCTGGCCGATACGGCCCCGGGCCGTTTCGAGGTCGAAACCCTGGCCCAGAAAGAGGCCGAGGCGTCGGTTGCGTGACTGATCGTCGGTACACGTCAGGATCAGATCACCGAGACCTGACAACCCGGTAAGGGTCTGCGGCCTCGCGCCCACCGCGGTACCGAGGCGCTGCAGTTCGGCGAGGCCGCGGGTCATCAATGCAGCGCGTGCGTTGGCACCGAAACCGGCACCATCCGAAATGCCCGCGGCAATCGCCAGCACGTTCTTGAACGCGGCACCGAGTTCGACCCCGAGCACGTCGGCGTTGCGGTAGACCCGCATCGAGCGACCATGGAATGCATGAGCCACCAGCTCGCCGAGCTCGGCATCCGCAGCGGCAACGGTCAGTGCCGTGGGCTGTTCTCGAGCCACTTCGGCGGCAAACGAAGGACCGGACAGAACCGCCGGCGCCTGACCGGGCAGCTCGTCCTCCAGCACTTGATGCAGCCAGGCACCGGTCGTGGTTTCCAGCCCTTTCGTGGCCCAGGCGATGCGCTGCCTTTCGCCGAGGCGCACGCTGATCCAACGCAGGGTTTCCCGAAAGCCGCTGGTGGGTACCGCAACCATGATCAGATCCCGCTCGCGGACTGCAGAATCCGGATCCGCGATGACGCGCAGGGTGTCCGGAAACCGGACACCCGGGAGATAACGGGCGTTCTCGCGGCTCGACTCGAGATGCGCGGCTTGTGCCGGGTCCCGCGCCCAGAGCACCACGTCAGGGTGCAGCCGTGCTGCCTGCATGGCCAGGGCCGTTCCCCATGATCCGGCCCCAAGAATGGTAATACGCGGTGACGTGGACATGGTCTGCCGGGCCTCGGGTTCAGAACGAGAGGGGACAACCCCCGAAATCCCGCCAAGCTCTCATGGGAAGGGGCTACCCCTGATGATGAACAGAGCAGGGTGCCGATGACCGCGGCGAGTAGCGCCGATCGAAGTCCAGGTGCCGGGATACGATCGCCAGCGCGGTATCGATGCGGCTCGGCTTCGCCTCAAGGCACCTTGCAGTACGGATTTTCGCACCGGCTCTGGTCACGCGGAAGCCGGACCCTGTGCTTCGGCCGGGGCGGCCGATTGCTGGGCCCGCTCCTGTTGATGCTGCACGTACAGGGCATCGAAGTTGATCGGCTGCAGGAGCATCTGCGGGAAGCCACCTTTCAGCACCAGGTCGGCGACCACCTCACGCGCGAACGGGAACAACAGGTTGGGGCAGTAGGCACCCAGCAGGTGGCCCTGCTGGTCCGCCGGGAAGCCCCGCGCTACGAACACGCCAGCCTGTTTCACTTCGACCAGGTAGGCGGTCTCACCCTGCGACTTGGTCGTTACCGTCAAGGCAAGTTCCACCTCGAACACCTCGTCCTGTTCGTTCAGACGGCGTGCCTGAGTATTCAGCTGGATGTTGGTTTCGCCCTTCCACTCCTTGAGGAACACGCCCGGCGCGGCGGGCGACTCGAAGGAAACATCCTTCACAAAGAGTTTCTGGATCGCGAATTCGGGACCCTGACCCTGAGCAGGCGCTGCGCCGGAATTCGTGCCAGCAGCGGGGTTGAAATCTTCAGCCATTTTCGTTCTCACTCATCAGAAAAATTGGATCGGAGCACGCCCGCGGGCGGAAGGTCAACCGGCGCCGTGTCGACGTGCCCAGGCGACGATGTCGGCGGCGGCGAGCGCACCGCTCTGGCGCGCAATCTCATGGCCGCCACCAAACAGGATCATGGTCGGAATGCCACGAATCGCAAAGCGGGCTCCAGCTTCCGGATGCGCCTCGGTATCGAGTTTCAACAGGCGTGCGCCGGGCTCGAGGTCGCGTGCCGCAGCAACGAACTGCGGGGCCATCATGCGGCAGGGCGCACACCAGGGCGCCCAGAAGTCGACCAGGATCGGGCGCTCGTCCCGCGCCACGAAACGCTCGAGCCGTGCGAGGTCCACCGCCATGGGGTCGCCCGCGAATAACGGCTTGTGACAGCCTCCGCAACGTGCGGCGCTCGCATTGGCGTCGGGTACGCGGTTGATCTGCCCGCAATGAGGACAAACGCGGTGACCGGCACTCATTCCTTTTCCCTCGCCTGTTCGACCAGCTCCGTGAGACGTCCGGACCGTTGCAGTGCGGCGAGGTCATCGTAGCCGCCGATATGGATTTCGCCGAGGAAGATCTGCGGCACCGAGGTGCGCCCCGCCCGTTCTTCCATGATGCGACGCTCGTGGGCCTCGAGATCGATTCGGATCGCATCGTACTCGTAACCCAGCCGTTCGAGAAGCTCGCGCGCCATCGTGCAGTAAGGGCAAAAGGCATTGAGGTATATCTGGAAACGCATCGCTCGGATCTATTTTTTCTTGACCGGCAGACCCGCCGACTGCCACGCCTGGATTCCACCCTGCAGATTGGTCACATCGGTGAAGCCGGCGGCGACCAGTTGCGAGGCCGCCACCGCCGACCGTGCTCCGGAGCGGCAATACACCAGCACCGGTGATTCCTTGAAACGCTCGATGTCCTTCATCCGCTGCTTCAGCACCCCTAACGGAATGTGGCGGGCGCCGCCGATACGCCCACCGGTGAATTCGTTGTCTTCGCGGACATCGAGGACGAGCGCCCCCTCCTGATTCATCACGCGTACGGCCTCCGCCGGAGGCAGAGCGCGGTATTTTCGCGTCAGGCGCTGGAATTCTGTGTACAGAATCAGGGCAATGATGGCGATCAGGGCACCCGAAAGAATGGGATTGTTGCCCAGGAATTCCGGCAATCGTTCAAGCATGTGAAGAACCGTCAGGGGTCAGGAGCGACAGAAAACATCCTGCATCATACTGATGAGGCGCAGCGTACGGGCATCTCCCACACGATAATACACGCGGTTGGCATCCTTGCGTGTCGCGAGGATACCCTTGTCGCGAAGAATACCGAGGTGCTGGGAGATGTTGCTCTGCGAAGTGCCGACCTGGTCGACGATTTCCTGGACACTGATCTCGCGGTCACCCAGGATGCAGAGTATCTTCAGCCGAAGCGGATGGGACATCGCCTTCAGGGAACGCGATGCGCGTTCGATATCCTCGTCCTTCGACATCAGCGATTCATCGAAGCAGGTCGGGTCGTGATTCACTGTGAGGCACCCGTATTTTAGAAAGATCATGGGCGGATACGAATAGTCGGTCTGAATATAAGCAATCAAAAGTACTCGTATATTCCCCCGAACGCAATGGTTTCCATGGAAAAATCGCCCCGCTTACAGCCTCTTGGGTGGCTGCTCGCCGCACTGGCCCTGTTTGCCGTACCTGCGACTGCTGTCGAAACCGGTTCGGAGCTCGACGCAACCCGCACAGCGATACGGAATCTCGGGGTCGAACAGGAGCGGCGGCTGCGCGAGATAGAACGCCTGGAGGAACGAGTCGCCGAGGTGGCAAGACGCTATCAGGATCTCCGCCGCGAACAGCGCGCGCTGGCCGCCACCGTTGCCACGCAGGATATCGCGGTCGAAGCCAGTGAGCGCGAGGTGACGCAACGCGAGGAGGAATTGGCAGCCGCGAAGGATCAGGCACGCCAATTGCTCCGAGGCCAGTGGCTGCGCGAGCGCCATCGGCGCTGGAGCCCCGCGGATGATCGCATGGCGCGGCACCAGCGGCCGCTCGATGCCCGCGTACAGGCCCGGCGCGAGGAGGCACTCGCCGGGATCGCCAGGCAGGTCCAGGCGCTCACCGCAGCCAGGGACCGGCTGGCCGCAGACCGCAACGAGCTGGCCATCCGTGAAAATGAGGCGCGCCGGATGCTGCGCCAAGTCTCACGCCAGGAAGAAGAACTGGACGCTCTGCTGGCCCGGGTACAACAGCAGGTACAGGACGATGCGATGGAGATCGAGAGACTGCAGCGCAATGCCGAAACCCTGGAACGGGTTCTGCAACGGATGGAGGCGCAGGCTGCCGCCCCGCGTACCCGCGCCACGCGGCCTTCAGCAGGAACCGAGGCGCGGTTTTCCAGCCTCCGCGGGTCGCTGCCGCTTCCGGTCGATGGCAGTATTCTCCACCCGTTCGGAAGCCGGCGCGGTAGTGGTCTCGAATCACAGTGGCGAGGCGTTGTGTTCGAGACCGGCGAAGACACCGCCGTGCGCGCGGTTCATTCGGGGCGGGTGGTATTTGCTGACTGGATGCGCGGCTACGGCTTCCTGGTGATCCTCGACCACGGTGACGATTTCCTGACGCTGTATGGGAACAATCGGGAAATTCTGGCGCGTCAGGGCGAACAGGTCATGCCGGGTACCGTGATTGCTCGAGCCGGAGCGACGAACGCGGTCATCGCGCCCGGTCTCTATTTCGAATTGCGCCACAAGGGCCGACCATTGAACCCAAACCCCTGGTGGCACTCAAAGCAGGGAAACGCTGCATACAGAATCCTCGCAATGGAAGTACAGCCCGGAAGCACGGGGCACCATGGGCTCACGAACAAGGGCCACGACTTCACATGACGGCTTCACGCAGCATTTTTCATCCAACTGCCAGACGGCCAAGCGCCGATACCCCGCATCATTGCGGCGCAACCGTGTGGCAGTGGTAACATTCGGAGCAACAGCTTCCCGCACGGGGATTCCAAATATGAGCAAGCGTTCCAGCGTCGGGTACGGCCTCGTCACCGGCATCATCCTGGGGATTTTCCTCAGCGTATCCATCGGCGTCTTCGCGGACCGTGACGACGGTGCAAACGCGACTCTCCCGGTCGAAGATCTGCGCCGGTTCACCGACGTCTTCATGCGCATCAAGCGGAATTATGTCTCGGAGGTCGAGGATCGTGACCTGCTGGACAACGCGATCAAGGGAATGCTTTCCGGGCTCGACCCGCATTCCGCCTACCTCGACGAACGTGAATTCCGAGACCTGCAGGTGGGGACGAGTGGCGAGTTCGGGGGCCTCGGTATCGAGGTCGGTATGGAAGACGGTTTCATCAAGGTCATCTCGCCAATCGACGACACACCAGCCAGCCGCGCGGGCATCCGCGCCGGCGACCTGATCATTCGACTCGACGACACGCCTGTGAAGGGCATGACGCTGTCCGATGCCGTGAACAGGATGCGCGGCAAGCGCGGCACCGACATCACGCTGACGATCATGCGCGACGGCAACGATGGTCCGCAGAGAATCACCATCACTCGCGACATCATCCGCGTCCAGAGTGTGCGCTGGGAAGTCCTCGAGCCCGGATTCGGGTACGTTCGTATCACCAATTTTCAGGCGCGCACCGCACGCGATCTGGTGCGAGCGATCGAGTCGCTGAAGGACGAGGGCCCGTTGCAAGGCCTGGTGCTGGATCTGCGCAACAATCCGGGGGGCGTTCTGAATGGGGCGGTCGGCGTATCGGATGCGTTCCTCAATGATGGTCTGATCGTCTACACCGAAGGCCGGCTACAGGAATCCCAGTTCCGCTACACGGCCTCGCCCGGTGACGTCGCCGACGGCGTGCCGCTGGTCGTGCTGGTGAATGAAGGTTCGGCATCCGCGTCGGAAATCGTGGCCGGAGCGCTACAGGACCACAAGCGCGCCGTGATCATGGGTTCGCCCACCTTTGGCAAGGGGTCGGTGCAGACCATCCTGCCGTTGTCCCAGGATACGGCGATCAAGCTCACCACTGCTCGGTACTTCACACCCGATGGTCGTTCGATTCAGGCTGAAGGTATCCAGCCCGACATCAGGCTGGGAGCGCTGACGCTGGCTCGTGCTGCCGACAACGGTCCGCGCGTCAACGAAGCCAGCCTGCAGAACCGGCTGGACGGCGCTGACGAAGGCAGCGATCCGGCCCCGGACAACAACGCATCCGGTGACGAGGAAGAGGAGCAAACCCTTGCCCAGCGTGACTACGGATTGAACGAAGCTCTGAACCTGCTGAAAGGTCTCGCCATCCTTGGGAAGCGACCGTGAGCGATCGTCCGGAAACGATCCGCGTCCTGGTTCCGTTGGCGCCGGGTTCCGAAGAACTGGAAGCGGTCACCATCATCGACCTGCTGCGCCGCGCCGGTTTCACCGTGGTCGTCGCCGGACTGGACGCCGGCCCGGTGGAGTGCTCGCGCGGCACGGTGATCGTGCCCGACCAGCCGCTGGCCGATGTCGTCAATGACGACTTCGATCTGATCGTACTGCCGGGCGGCCTGCCCGGCGCCAATCACCTCCGCGACGACTCCCGGTTGCAGGCGATGCTTCTGCATCAGTCCGATGCGGGCCGGCTTCTCGGCGCCATCTGCGCCGCCCCCAAGGCGCTGGCCAGCGCGGGACTCTTGACCGGTCGTCGGGTCACGGCTTATACGGGCGCCCTCGATGACACGGGGACGCCCTCCACTGGTGCCCCGGTGGAAATCGACGCCGGTGTGGTCACCGGGCGCGGTCCGGGCGTCGCCATGGACTTCGCCCTGGCGCTGATCGAACAGCTTGCCGGTTCCGAGGCACGTGAACGCGTCGAGCGACCGCTCCTGCGTTAACGTGAACGCGCATCTCGTAGGGTGCTGTGAGGCGCAGCCGAACCGCACCGATACCACGCGGGCCCCGACTCCAAGGCTCCCGGGCCGCGAACGGTGCAATTCGCTGCGGTCATTGGCACCCTACGCCATTCATCATCACGGGTGGCCGCCGGCGCCATGGCAGTTCACGTGAAAAAACCTGCGTAGGGTGTGTCGTGGCGCGCAGCCGAACCGCACCGAGGCCATGGCGATCACGCAGGCTCGAGCCACTCGGCCACGTGCGGCAGGAAGTGGACCAACCCCTCAAGGATGCCCGCAGAGTAATTGCCGTTCATCCCGAGAAAACCGCCGCGCGCAACGTAGAGCCGGTTCGGGTAGCCCGCCTCGGCGACCCTTTGGATCGCCTCCTCGCGCACGTCATCCGGAGCATTGCGCACCAGCACCGCCTGCAGGCCGCTGACAAGAACCTCCAGGTCGTTCCCGCTGTCGCCCGAGAACACCGTCTGTGTAACGCTGAATCCCTTTTGACGCATCAGGAATTCGATCGCGTGGAGCTTGTTCGCCGCAGCCGGAAGCACATCGAGTAGACCGCAGCCGGCGGCCTCGTCGATGCTCCAGATCAGGCTGGCCCGAATCCCGCGAGCATCGAGTCTCTCCCGCATCTCCGCGAGCAGTGCATCCGGCCGGGTTCCGGCAGGCGCGTAATAGCTGAGCTTGAAGTCGTTCTGCTTCTCCATTTCCTGCAGGCGCAGATCGTCCAGTCCCCGCAACAGCCCCGCAAGGGACTCGCGGTCGTGACCCTGCCAGTCGGGCGCGATCTCGTCGGACCAGGCGTCCCAGGGCAACCATTCGCCGCCGCGCACCTGATAGATCGTCGTACCGACATCGCCGATGGCATAGTCCGGGAGAGGCAGGTCATAGTCACGAATTGCGTCTTCCAGCAGCGACTTGTGGCGACCTGTGACGTAGACCAGGGTTGACTCCGATCGCGCAGCGAGCCGGCGCAGGCACGGCCGTGCCTCGGGCGACTCCGGCTGGGCGCCGTTGGGGATCACTGTACGGTCAAGGTCGGTACACAGAACAATCTCAGACTGGATCATCGTTCATCCACTGGTTTTGCCCAAACGGGGCGTGGAAGCGGGTTGAGCGGCGGCGTTGCCATCAGTCCTCGATCGGGACCAGCTCCAGTGCAATCTCGACGTCGGTTTCGCCGCCATCACGCCAGATGGTGACGGTTACCACGTCGCCTGCCTCGCGTTCGAGCACCACCCGCTGGACATCGAGCGCGCGATCCACAGGCTCACCTTCGATCGCCGTGATCACGTCCATGCCGACCGGATACGGCTGATCATCGACCAACATGGCACCCTCGGGACCCCTGAGGCCGGCGCGATCGGCCGGACCGTCCTTCGACACGTCGGTGACGATCACACCCTGTGCGGGCAGTCCCAGACGTTCGCGCAGCGTGCGCGGGTAATCCTCGACGCGCAGCCCGATCTGCAGACCCAGCCTGGGCCGCGCCGGCAATTGGGCAGCAGCGGCCGCCAGGCCCGAAAGACCACCCGCACGCAACATCTCCATCGCCTCGCGCAGAAGGTTACTGGGCACGGCAAGACCGATGCCCGCGAATGCACCGGCTGGCGCCAGAATGGTGTTGTTGATGCCAACGACCTGCCCGGCGGAGTTTAGCAGCGGGCCGCCCGAATTGCCGGGGTTGATCGCGGCGTCGGTCTGAATGTATGGAATGTCGATCCCCACAAGCCCCGGCTGATGCCGTTCCACGGCCGAGATGATCCCTGCCGTCACGCTCGAATGCAGACCGAAGGGATTGCCGATCGCTATCGCCTTTTGCCCGACTCGAACGCGGTTCGAATCAGCCAGCGGAATCACCGCCACGGAAGGGGCCTGCCCAGGGTCCAGCAATTCGAGCAACGCGAGATCCACGTCGGGGTTGGCGCCCACGACACGGACCGGATGCTCGATCTCCGGGGTGCCGAGGTAGGACACGCTAAGCGACGCTCCAGGCGCCAGGTCGACGCGGTTTTCCGAAGCATCGCCCACCGCAATGGCGACCACGTGGAAATTCGTGATGATACGACCGGCTTCGTCAACCACGAACCCGCTCCCCCCGGCGATCCGCCGACCGTCGGAAGAGCGTTCGCCCCCGCTGTCAGCGGCCGAGACACGGACAGAGACCACACTGGGCCCGGCTGCGCGGACCACGGCAATGGTATTGCGTTCGTCAGCCAACCGGGAGCCGGGCACGTCGGTGCCGACTGCGCAACCGGACGTCGTGACCAGCAACCCGAGGAGGACTCCGGCAACGAGCGTGGTCCAGAGAAGACGTTCGTACCCGCGCCGGGAGATTCTGGAACGATCTCGATGACTGTGGGTTTCGGTCAGCATACGCAGTTTCGTCACCGCACTTTCGTCCTGGAATCTGGTGGGATGGACAGCATAGGGCTTCGCGCCGCAACAGCCAAACCACTGGCTCGCCCGCACCCGACGCCCGTCAGCGGTACCGGATCCGGCACCCTGGAAGCAAACTGACCGACAAATCACTCAACGGTGACGGACTTGGCAAGATTGCGGGGCTGGTCCACGTCAGTGCCCTTCAGCACCGCAGTATGGTAGGCGAGGAGCTGGAGCGGCAGGGTGAACAGAACGGGGGCCAGCGGCTCGAAAACGCGTCCACAGGGTAGACCGATCCAGATATCCGCGGCACTCAGCGCCTGGGCGGTATCGTGCTCGGCGAACACGATCAGCTGTCCACCCCGCGCGCGCACCTCCTGCAGGTTGCTGGCAAGCTTTTCCAGCTGCATGTCGTTGGGCGCAACCGCAATCACGGGCATGTCCGCATCCACAAGCGCGAGTGGTCCGTGTTTCAGTTCGCCCGAGGGATAAGCCTCCGCGTGGATGTAGGAGATCTCCTTGAGCTTCAGCGCACCTTCCATCGCGATCGGAAGCTGCAGGCCTCTACCGAGGAACAGGGCGTGTTCCCGCTCTACCAGCTCTTCAGCCACCAGTGCGACCTCGGCATCAAGGGCCAGCACGGCGAGAACCTGATCCGGCAGAGCGCGGAGAGCCTGGAGCCACTGAGCCCGCACCGCGACCGGCATGGTCGCCACCGGGCAATGCTCCCCCAGCAGCAGCACCAGAATGGCCAATGCCACCAACTGGGTGGTGAAGGCCTTGGTCGAAGCCACGCCAATCTCCGGGCCGGCGTGGGTCATCAGTACCAGGTCCGCGTTGCGCACCATCGCGCTCTCGGGAACGTTGCAGATGGCCAGCCGCGCACAGAAGGGTTCCGCACGGGACTGTTTCAGCACCGCGAGGGTGTCCGCGGTTTCCCCCGACTGGGAGATCACGACCAGCAGAGTACCTGGCGCGACCACGTGGGGCCGGTAACGGTATTCGCTCGCAACCTCGATCTGGCAGGTCAGCCCCAGCGCAGCCTCCATCCAGTAGCGCGCCACCATGCCCGCGTGATAGCTGGTGCCACAGGCGACGATCTGGACCGCGCGCACTTCCGCGAGCCGAGACGCCGTATCCGGGCCCAGAAGGTTGGGGAGCAGATCCTGCGCTCCGAGTCGCCCTTCCAGGGTTGCGGCGATGGCCTCGGGCTGCTCGTGGATCTCCTTCGCCATGAAGTGCCGGTACTCCCCGCGGTCAGCTGCCAGGGACTCCCGGCTGCTTTCGCGAACGGGGCGCTCGACCGGGATCCCTTCGGCATCGCAGATGCTGATGGCAAGGCGTTCCAGCACTGCGAAGTCGCCGTCTTCGAGATCCACGAAGCGCTGGGTTACCGGCAGGAGAGCCTGGATGTCGGAGGCCGCAAAGTTTTCGCCAATACCCAGGCCAATGACCAGCGGGCTGCCTTCACGTGCCAGGATCACGCGCTCCGGGGCTTCGCGATCCAGCACCGCCAGCGCGAAAGCGCCCTGCAGCTTGACGGCTGCGGCGCGCAGGGCGGTCAAAAGGTCGCCGCTGCCGTTTGCGAGTTCGTCGACGATCAGGTGGGCGATGACTTCAGTGTCGGTTTCGGAGGTGAAACGATGCCCTCGTTTCTCGAGCATCGCCCGCAAATCGGCGTGATTTTCGATGATCCCGTTGTGGACCACCGCAATGCGCTCGACCGAGACGTGAGGATGCGCATTATCGGTGCTGGGCTTGCCGTGTGTGGCCCAGCGGGTGTGGGCAACGCCGGCGTTCGCTTTCAGGGCGCTCCTCTCTACCGCTTCGGCGAGTGTGGCGACCTTGCCCAGCGTACGTTCGCGCAACAGAAGTCCGTTTGCGAGCAGGGCGATCCCCGCCGAGTCGTAGCCCCGGTACTCGAGACGGCGCAGGCCCTCGATCAGGATCGGGACGATATTGCGTTCAGCGATGCCGGCGACGATTCCACACATGGCAGGAGTCTAGTCCTTGGCCGGGTGGGGTGCCTTGCGCGGGCGTTCCCAGTCGGGCCGGGTTTCCTGCGGCGACCGCGTCAGTGTCAGCTTACCGGGCGGGGCATCCCGGGTCAGGACTGTTCCCGCACCGATTGTGGCTCCGTCCCCGACGGCCACCGGTGCCACAAGAGCCGCGTTCGAACCGATGAAGGCATCGGCACCGATCCGGGTGAAATGTTTATTCACACCATCGTAGTTGCAGGTGATCGTGCCCGCGCCGATGTTCGAACGCGCACCCACGGTCGCGTCGCCCAGATAGGTCAGGTGATTGGCCTTGGCGTCAGGCCCGAGAGTGGCGTTCTTCATTTCGACGAAATTGCCCACGCGGGCGCCGGCTTCGAGCCGCGCCCCGGGACGCAGGCGCGCGAACGGCCCGACGCGACAACCGGACCCGATCTCGCAGGACTCGAGCAGCGAATAGGCATCGATCACCGCATCGTCGCCGACCGTCACGTCACGCAACCGGCAGCCCGGGCCGATCCGGACCCCGTCGCCCAACCGGACCATCCCTTCCAGGATCACGTTCGCGTCCACCTGGCAATCCTGCCCGAAGACAAGCTCACCGCGCAGGTCAAAACGAGCGGGATCGGCCAGCGCCAGGCCATCACGAAGGCAATCGTCGGCGCGCGCTCGCTGGTATTGCCGCTCCTGCTGCGCCAGCTGACTGCGGTCATTCACCCCCAGCACGGCCTCGGGAAGGGAACTCAGGACGAGCGCCACCGGCTGGCGTTCCGCGCGCGCGGCCGCGACGACGTCGGTGAGATACCACTCGCCCTGGCGCTGGTTGGCCTCGGCCTCCCCGGCGGCCAACCAGCGCTGGAGGTCGCCAGCGGCAGCGCAGAGGATGCCGGTATTGATACGCCGGATCTGCCGGATCGCCTCATCGGCGTCGCGTTCCTCGACGATCCGCTCGAGATGGCCCGGCGGGTGTTCGACCAGTCGGCCGTATCCGGTGGGGTCCGGAACTTCCGCCCCGAGGATCACCAGGCCGGCGCCGGCATCCAGGCAAGCCTTGATGTCCGACTCCGGAATCAGGGGCACGTCACCGTAGAGAACGACCACCCGCTCTGAAGGATCCTGATCAGCCAATGCCAGGGCAACCGCGTGCCCGGTGCCGTTCTGTACGGCCTGTTCGACGAAACGGAGGTCATCCGCGTCGGTGGTCTGGATCACGCGGTCGGCCTCGTGACCGACGACCACGGTGATCGAGCGCGGCTCCAGAGCACGGGCGCGCTGGAGCACATGCGCAATGAGCGGCCGGCCGCCCAACCGCTGCAGGACCTTCGGCAAGCGCGAACGCATGCGCGTACCCTTGCCGGCTGCAAGTACCACCACGTGCAGGGGAATCGTCACGTCGTCAGTCATCAGGGAGATTCACCAGCGCACCAATGCGGCGACGATCGGCATTTCTTGCATGACCGGAGCCTGCTTCCGATTTGCAGCGCATGGGCCGCCCACAGGCCGCAAGGCCGCAGCAAGCCGCCGCACGCCATGGGCGCTCGTCCGGCAGGGCAGAGCAGGCACCACGCTCAGTTGGATCGGCGCAGCTTCTGGATCATCTGCAGGCGCGCCGCGGCCTCGACCAGCTCGGCCTGCGCCTTCGCGTAGTCGAAATCGGCCTTCGAATTGGCCAGCGCATCCTCGGCGCGGCGCTTGGCCTCCAGCGCCTCCGCCTCGTCGAGGTCCTTGGCCCGGATCGCGGTATCCGCCAGGACGGTGACCACGTGCGGCTGCACCTCGAGGATGCCTCCGGAAACGAACACCCGCTGCGGATCGCCGTCCTCGGTCTCGCGGATACGCAGCTCACCCGGCTTCAGGCGCGCCAGCAACTGGGTGTGGCGGGGGTAGATCCCCACCTCGCCGACCTCGGTGGTGGCGGCGATCATGTACGCCTCACCCGAGTAGATCGACTCCTCGGCGCTGACGACGTCGACGTGAATGGTCATGGCCATGGCAAACGCTCCTTACTTCAGCTTATCGGCCTTTTCAACAGCCTCTTCTATCGAGCCCACCATGTAGAAGGCCTGTTCCGGAAGATGATCGTACTCGCCGGCAACGATCGCGGCGAACCCGCGAATCGTGTCCTTCAGCGATACGTACTTGCCGGGCGATCCGGTGAAGACCTCGGCCACGAAGAAGGGCTGGGACAGAAAGCGCTGGATCTTCCGCGCCCGAGCCACCAGCAGTTTGTCGTCTTCGGACAGTTCGTCCATACCCAGGATCGCAATGATGTCCTTCAGCTCCTTGTAGCGCTGGAGCGTGTTCTGCACCGCGCGGGCGGTGTCATAGTGCTCGTGACCGATGATATTCGCGTCCAGCTGGCGGCTGGTGGAATCCAGCGGATCGACGGCCGGGTAAATCCCGAGTTCAGCGATCTGGCGCGACAGCACGACGGTCGCATCGAGGTGCGCGAAGGTGGTCGCGGGCGAGGGGTCGGTGAGGTCGTCGGCTGGCACGTACACCGCCTGGATCGATGTGATCGAGCCCTTCTGGGTGGAAGTGATGCGTTCCTGCAGAACGCCCATCTCCTCGGCCAGCGTCGGCTGATAGCCCACCGCCGAGGGCATGCGCCCGAGCAGCGCCGAGACCTCGGTCCCCGCCAGCGTGTAGCGGTAGATGTTATCGATGAACATCAGTACGTCGCGGCCCTCGTCGCGGAAGTACTCGGCCATCGTCAGGCCGGTCAGCGCGACGCGCAGGCGGTTGCCCGGGGGCTCGTTCATCTGGCCGTAGACCAATGCCACCTTGTCCAGAACGTTCGACTCCTTCATCTCGTGATAGAAGTCGTTGCCCTCGCGGGTGCGCTCACCGACGCCTGCGAAGACCGAGTAGCCGCTGTGCTCGATGGCGATATTGCGGATCAGCTCCATCATGTTCACGGTCTTGCCGACACCGGCGCCGCCGAACAGGCCGACCTTGCCGCCCTTTGCGAACGGACAGAGCAGGTCGATGACCTTGATTCCGGTCTCCAGCAGTTCGGTCGAACCGGCCTGCTCGTCGAAGGCGGGTGCGGAGCGGTGGATCGACCAGTGCTCCTTGGCCTCGACCGGACCGGCGTTGTCGATGGGCTTGCCGAGCACGTCCATCACCCGTCCAAGGGTCTCGACGCCGACCGGCACCTGGATCGCCTTGCCGGTGGAGGTCACCTCCATCTGTCGCTTCAACCCGTCGGTGGTTCCCATCGCGATGGTGCGCACGATGCCGTCCCCAAGCTGTTGCTGGACTTCCAGCGTCAGGTCGGTCTCGGCGAGATGCAGGGCATCGTAGATCTTCGGCACGGCGTCGCGCGGGAATTCCACGTCGACCACGGCGCCGATGATTTCGACAATCTTTCCAGAACTCATGTGTGCAATCCTCTAAGTCGGTAATTCTTGCCTGGGCGCGGGGCCAATGCCGGGAGCGCGGGTGACGCCGCGCCGCCGCACGATGCCGCTAGTCGACCGTGCCGAAAGATCGGTATGGGCACCGAGCTTCCCGCATTGCCCGCTAGACGGCGGCCGCGCCGCCGACGATCTCCGAGATTTCCTGGGTGATCGCGGCCTGACGGGCCTTGTTGTAGATCAGTTGCAGTTCCTTGATCAGCGAGCCGGCGTTGTCCGAGGCCGACTTCATGGCCACCATGCGCGCCGCCATCTCGCAGGCGACATTCTCGACCACCGCCTGGTAAATCATCGACTCCACGTAGCGTTCAAGCAGGGTATCGAGAACGGGATGGGTATCGGGCTCGTAGATGTAGTCCCAGTGATGCTTGAGTTCCTGTTCCTGGCTGGGTGCGGTGGGCAGCATCTGCGACACCACCGGCTGCTGGGTCATCGTATTGATGAACTTGTTCTCCACCAACAGCACCTTGTCGATGCGACCGTCGCGGAAGCCGTCCAGCACGACCTTGATCCCCCCAACGAGATCCGTCATCCGCGGCCGGTCGCCCAGATGGGTCGCCTCCGCGATAATGTTGCCGCCCAGGCGCTTGAAGAAACCCAGCGCCTTGTTGCCGAACAGACACAGATCCACCTCGACGCCCTCGTCGCGGAAGTGCCTCATCTCGCCCACAGCCTTCTTGAACAGATTGACATTGAGGCCACCACACAGTCCGCGGTCGGTGGAGACGATGATCAGCGCGACACGCTTGACCTCGCGCTCGATCATGAACGGATGTCGGTATTCCGCGTTGGCCATCGCAACGTGACCAATCGTGCTGTGGATCTTCCGGGCATAGGGGCGTGATTCCTCCATGCGATCCTGCGCCCGGCGCATCTTCGACGCCGCCACCATCTCCATGGCCTTGGTGATCTTCTGAGTACTCTTGATACTCTTGATCTGAGTCCGGATTTCCTTTGTGCCCGCCATTGCGTGCCCCCGTTACCAGCTGTGTTTGGCCTTGAACTCTTCCAGGGCCTTGCGCATCGCCGACTCGATCTCGGAGTCGTAGTCACCGGAGTCGTTGATCTTGTCGAGCAGCGCCTTCTGTGACGACCGCAGGTAATCGAGCAGGGCGCGTTCGAAACTCACGACCTTGTCGGTGTCGACGTCGTCGAGGAAGCCCTCGTTCGCCGCAAAGAGCGAAAAGCCCATTTCGCCGATGGACATCGGGGAATACTGCCCCTGTTTCATCAATTCGGTCACGCGCTTGCCGCGGTCGAGCTGCTTGCGGGTCAGTTCATCGAGGTCGGAGGCGAATTGCGAGAACGCTGCGAGCTCGCGGTACTGGGCCAGTGCCAGACGCACGCCGCCACCGAGTTTCTTGATGATCTTGGTCTGTGCAGCGCCGCCGACACGGGACACTGAAAGACCGGCGTTGATCGCCGGCCGGATGCCGGCGTTGAACAGGTCGGTCTCGAGGAAGATCTGGCCGTCGGTGATGGAGATCACGTTGGTCGGCACGAAGGCCGAGACATCGCCGGCCTGGGTCTCGATGATCGGCAGCGCCGTCAGCGATCCGGTCTTGCCGGTGACTTCACCGTTGGTGAACTTTTCGACGTACTCGACATTGACCCGCGAGGCCCGTTCCAGCAGGCGCGAATGCAGGTAAAAGACATCGCCCGGGTATGCCTCGCGGCCGGGCGGCCGCCGCAACAGCAGCGAAACCTGGCGATAGGCCCAGGCCTGCTTGGTCAGGTCGTCGTAGACGATCAGCGCGTCCTCACCCCGGTCGCGGAAGTACTCGCCCATCGTGCAGCCGGAGTAGGGCGCGATGAACTGCATCGCTGCGGACTCCGAAGCGTTCGCGGCGACGATGATGGTGTGTTCCATCGCTCCCGCGTCTTCCAGCCGACGCACCACGCCAGCGACCGAAGATGCCTTCTGGCCGACGGCCACGTAGATGCACTTCACACCGGTCCCGATCTGGTTGATGATCGCGTCCACCGCCACTGCGGTCTTGCCGGTCTGGCGGTCACCAATGATCAGCTCGCGCTGGCCGCGACCGATCGGAACCATGGCGTCGATGGCCTTCAGGCCGGTCTGCAGCGGCTGCGATACCGATTGGCGCTCGATGACGCCAGGGGCGATCTTCTCGATCGGTGCGGTCATGTCGGAGTCCACCGGACCCTTGCCGTCGATCGGCCGGCCCAGCGCATCGACCACGCGGCCGAGCAGACCCGGGCCTACCGGCACTTCGAGGATGCGGCCGGTGCAGCGGACCGTATCGCCCTCGGTGATGTGCTTGTAGTCGCCCAGGACCACCGCGCCCACCGAGTTCCGTTCGAGGTTCAGCGCCATGCCGTAGGTGTCGCCGGGGAACTCGATCATCTCGCCCTGCATCACGTCGCCGAGTCCGTGGATGCGGGAAATGCCGTCGGTCAGGCTGACCACGGTGCCCTCGGTCCGGGCCTCCGAGCCCACCTCGAATTTCTCGATGCGCTGCTTGATGAGATCACTGATCTCGGAAGGATTCAGTTGCATTGCTTGTTTCCTCTTAGCGACTCAAATTGGCGGCAAGGCGGTTCAGCTGTCCCCGTACCGACCCGTCGATGACCAGGTCGCCGGCACGGACGACGACACCGCCGAGCAGGGATTCATCGACCGAGCAGTCGAGTTCGACCTCACAGCCGAGGCGCTCACGCAGGGCATCGACCAGCTGTTTCTCCTGGGTTTGGGTGACCTTCCGATAGGATACGACCTGGGCGACGACCCGCTTCTCGGTCTCGGCCTTGAACGCCGCGAATGCAGTCCGGACGGCTGGCAGGCTCGGCAGGCGGCCGTTCTCGGCCAGCAGTTGCACGAAATTGCGCACCTCGCCACTGAGCTGACCCTCGGCAATATCGAGCATCAGGCGCGACTTGGCTGTACGGTCAATGCGGGGGTCCGCCAGAACGGTGTGGACGCGGGTATCGTCGGCAATCGCGGCCAACAGGGCCAGCTGGTCGTCCCAAGCCTGCAGGGTATCCTGCGCCTGAGCCAGATCGAAAGCGGCGCGGGCGTAGGGTCGGGCAACCTGCGTCATGTCGGACATGGGATCTCCTTACAGCCGTTTGGCGAGATCTTTCAGGAGATCGCCGTGCGCCTTGGCGTCGATCTCTCTCGCCAGGATCTGTTCGGCGCCCTGGACCACCAGCCTGGCCAGCTGCTTGCGCAGTTGCTCGCGGGCGCGGTTGACCTCCTGTTCGATGTCGGCGTGCGCGGCCTCCTTGATGCGCTCGCCCTCCTCGCGCGCAGTGGTCTTGCTCTCCTCGACCATGTCGTTGGAACGCTTCTGCGCTGCGGCAACGATCTCCGCCGCCTGCTGCTTCGCCTGCTTGATCACTTCCCTGGCGCGTTCCTCGGCCAGACGCTGCTCGTTCTGGCCGCGCTCGGCGGCCGCGAGGCCGTCGGCAATCTTCTTGCGTCGTGTCTCCAGGGCATCGGAAAGCGGCGGCCAGACGAAACGCATGGTGAACCACACGAATACGCTGAACGCGAGCAACTGCCCGATGATGGTGAGATTGATATTCATCCTGGTACCTCAGGTTGACGAGTAGTGAGGGATCCTCGGGACCCGGTCAGCCTCTTAGCCACCCAGAGCGAACAGGACGTACAGGCCGATACCCACGCCGATCATCGGAACCGCGTCGGTCAGACCCATCACGATGAAGAACTGGGTACGCAGCATCGGGATCAGTTCGGGCTGACGGGCCGCGCCTTCGAGGAAGCGACCACCGAGGGTCCCCACGCCGATCGCGGCACCGACGGCGGCCAGACCCAGAAGCAGGGAGCCAGCCAGAACGATCAGAGCGTTTGCCATTTCCATTTTGAATCTCCAGTCGAGTTTGAATCAGTCAGTTGGTATTGGATGGATCGAAAGTCAGTGCTCTTCGCTGTACGCCATGTCGATGTACACGACCGTCAGGACCATGAAGATGAAGGCCTGCAGCGGCACGACGAGGATATGGAAGATGGCCCAGCCCACGTGCAGAACGCCACCGACCAGACCGAGCACGAGGCCGGCCGAGTACATCACCCCGATCAGGATGAAGATCATTTCTGCCGCGTAGAGGTTGCCGAAGAGTCGCAGGGCGAGCGAGATGGGCTTGGCAATCAGGTTGATCGTTTCCAGCACGAAGTTGATCACCCAGAAGATCGGTTTGATCACGGTGATGCTGGTCTGGAACGGGATGCCCGTCAGTTCCTTGATGAAGCCGACCGGACCCTTGATCCTGAGGCTGTAGTAGATGATCAGGATGAACACGCCGAGCGCGAGACCCACGGTCACGTTCACATCGGTCGTCGGCACGATCTTCATGTACGGGACCCCGGCGAGATAGAACAGGTGCGGGATCAGATCCACAGGCACCAGATCCATCAGATTGAGCAGGAAGACCCAGACGAAGATCGTCAGCGCCAGCGGCGCGACCATGTCGTTCTTGTGCTTGAAGGAGCCGCGGACGTTTTCGTCGACGAAGTCCATGATCCACTCGACGAAGTTCTGCCAGCCGCCGGGAACGCCGGCGGTCACGCGCCTGGCGGCAGCGCGGAAGCTGAGAATGAAGAGGATACCCAGGCCGATGGACCAGAGCATGGAGTCGACGTGGATCGCCCAGAATCCCATCTCCATCGCTTCGGTGCTGTTCATCGCGAAACCCAGCCCGGTCTCGGGATGGTAGCCAAAGGTCAGATTGGTCAGATGGTGACCAATGTACTCTTCCATGGTGGGTAATTCGTTTCCTGAAGCCATGCGATTATCTCTTCATTGCCTGATCAGAAACCCGGTGCAGCCACCACACCGGCAGGAGGTGCACCAACAGGAAGGAGCCGAAAAGGACGAGCACCGCCGGATCCTTGACGTTCACGAACACGAGGCCGAAGCCGACCGCCACCAGCACCAGGCGCGCAAGTTCGGCCCCCACCATACGCGTCGTCAGCCCACCGGGCTCCGCGGCCCGGTAGCGGCCGAACACGAGTGCGACCACGAGCAGATTTCCAGCGATGGCGATGGCTCCACCGAGGAATGCAGCAAGTGAAGCAGCAACGCTGAATGGCAGGAGCAGCCCTGATGCAACCAGAGTCAAGGTCAACTGCAACCCGAGCGACTGGACTGCGGGCGTTGAGATCCATTGCTTCATGCTGCGGGCGCGGTTATCAGTCCGCCCCTCCCCGGGAAAGTGCGCGAAGTATAAGAGTGGCCTAATGATCAGGTCAAACCGCGCCCACGGCTGCACAGCGCCCTGGGAGCCCGAAGAAAGCGGTGCGGAGAGGGCTCTTTGCGGGCAGAGCCGTTCCGAACGCGGCTCACCAACAGCAGCGCCGTCGAACCAACGTTGCACGTGATCACTGGATGTGGGCGAGGATGCCATCGAGTTCGTCCAGACTGTTGTATTCGATCACGAGGCGGCCTCTGCCTGCACGGTTGTAGCGGACCTGCACCGCAGCTCCGAGGGTGTCCGAGAGGCGGGTTTCGAGTTGGCGAATTTCCGGCGCCGGCCGAGCTGAAGGCAGGGGCACCGCCGGCTCGGCAAGCATCCTGCGCACCAGGCGCTCGGCGTCGCGAACCGAAAGCCCGCGTTTCACGATCTGGTCAGCGGCCTGCGGCTGTCGCTCCGGCGGAAGTGCCAGCAGACAGCGAGCATGACCCATCTCCAGTTCGCGCGCATTGACGCGTTCCTTGACCGCATCGTGAAGCTCCAGCAGCCGCAGCAGGTTGGTCACCGCGGTGCGTGAGCGACCCACCGCTGTTGCCGCGTCCTGATGCGTCATCTCGAATTCACCGATCAGACGACGAATCGCCTGAGCCTCCTCCAGCGGGTTCAGGTTCTCGCGCTGGATATTCTCGATCAACGCCATCGCAGCGGCTGCCTGATCGGGAATGTCACGCACCACAGCCGGGACGGTCTCAAGCCCGGCCATCTGCGCCGCTCGCCAGCGGCGCTCACCTGCAATCAGCTCATACCCTTCGCCCGCCCGGCGTACCACGATTGGCTGAACGATGCCCTGTGACCGAATCGAATTTGCCAGTTCCTCCAGTGCCTCGGCGGCCATGTGGACCCGGGGCTGATACTTGCCACGCTGAATCCGCTCGATCGGCAGGTTTTCGAGTGAATCCTCGCCGGTCTGCTCGGTTCCGCTGAGCAGTGCCTCAAGACCACGCCCCAGACCACTTCTCCGTTTGACCATTGCTTCTAGTGTCCTGTCAGACGCCTGATGAGCAGCATTTCACCCGCGACCCCTCTCGGGCTGGATCACGGGCTCGTGTTCGGCCCGGCACTGGCGCCGGGCCGCCGCAGCATTTCACCCGCCAACGCCAGATAGGCTACCGCACCGCGTGAGCTCGCATCATACAGCAAGGCCGGCTGTCCGAAGCTCGGGGCCTCGGCGAGACGCACGTTGCGCGGGACGATCGTACGAAATACCCGCTCACCGAAATGCCCCAGCAACTGGTCCGAGACTTCTCCCGAGAGGCGGTTGCGCGGATCGAACATGGTTCGCAGCAGTCCGGCAATTCGCAGCCGGGGATTGGGTCCGCGTTGAATGCTCTCGATTGTACCCATCAGTGCCGTCAGTCCTTCCAGTGCATAATATTCGCATTGCATGGGTATAAGTACGCCGTCCGCCGCAACCAGCGCGTTCACCGTCAGGAGGTTGAGCGAAGGTGGACAATCGATCAGGACATGCTGGTAGGCGGAATCGGCCCCGGCCAGCACTTCCCGAAGACGATACTCCCGCCGCTCCATGGTCATCATCCGGACTTCGGCGAGCGTCAGGTCGCCATTCGCCGGCACCAGATCAAACCCGGATTCGACCCGCTGCGCACAGGTCGCAAGTGGCTCCTCACCGAGCAGCAATTCGCAGCTGGTCGGGTTTCGGGTGTGCTTGTCGTATCCGCTGCCCGTTGTCGCATTACCCTGCGGGTCCAGATCGATCACAAGCACACGACGACCGAGTCGAACGAGCGACGCGGCCAGATTCACGCAGGTCGTTGTCTTGCCGACGCCGCCCTTCTGGTTGGTGATGGCCAGTGTCTGTGTCAAGCGGTTTCTCTCTCGATAACGGCAATGTGCCGGCTGGCGGATGATCCGGGAACCCGCACCGGGGCGACGCTGCTGAAGGACCATCCCGCTGGAAGATCGGTATCGGCGGCAACGGCTTGCCCCAGCATCGCCAGCATCCGCCCACCCGGGGCGACGCAGTGACCGGCCCGGCGCACGAATTCCGGCGGTGCCGCGAAGGCCCGCGAAACCACGGTAGCAAAACCCGGCGCCGGCCGCAGGTCCTCGACCCGCGCATGCTCGGCGCTCACGTGCGCGAGACCGAGCTCCGCGATGGCGACACGCAGGAAGCGCACGCGCTTCGCCGCCGCATCCAGCAACAGATATTCACGATCCGGGTCGGCCAGCGCAAGAATCAGCCCCGGCAGCCCGGCACCGCTGCCCACGTCCAGTACGCGGTCACCGTGCAGCCAGGGCAGCACACTCAGGCTGTCCAGCACGTGCCGGTCCAGCATTGCCTCCGGCCCGGTCACGGCGGTCAGGTTGTGGACCCGGTTCCAGCGCTCCAGGAGCTCGAGATAGCGCACCATGGGGGGGATCAACGCCGGGTCCAGACCTCGTGCAGCGCAGGCCGCGAACAGCGCCGCGGCCGCAGGCTCAGGCACCGGGAGCCCGCTGTTTGAGGTGAATCGCCAGCGCCGACAGTGCCGCCGGCGTCACCCCGGGAATACGCTGCGCCTGACCCAGGGTATGCGGCCTGAAGCTGCTCAGCTTCTGCCGGATTTCGGTGGACAGACCATGCACGCGGTCGTAATCGAGATCCTGCGGCAGCGCGGTGGCCGTGTCGCGGCCCTGGCGACCGATCTCCTGCATCTGGCGCTCGATGTAACCCGCGTACTTGGCCTGGATCTCGACCTGATCGGCGACCGAGTCCGGCAGGTCCACAGCCATTCCCTGCAGTCGTCCCATCAGTCCCGCGTAGTCGACCTGCGGGCGGCGCAACAGATCCAGAAGGGTGGCATCGCTGTCAGGTGTTCCGCCGAGGTAGTCGACCAGCGCCCCGTCTTCACGGCTGGCGCGATCGAGGCGCAGCGAGGCGAGACGGGCCTTTTCGGCCTCGATCGCCTGCGCGCGTTCGGTGAAGGACTGCCAGCGGCGATCATCGACCAGCCCCAATTCGCGGCCGCGCGGGGTCAGACGCAGGTCGGCATTGTCCTCGCGCAGCAGCAGCCGGTACTCGGCACGCGATGTGAACATGCGGTAGGGCTCATTGGTGCCGCGGGTGACGAGGTCGTCGATCAGCACACCGATGTAGCCCTCGGCGCGGCCCGGGGTCCATGGCGCCTCGCCGCGTGTCCAGCGCGCTGCGTTCAGGCCTGCAATCAGGCCCTGCGCAGCGGCCTCCTCGTAACCGGTGGTGCCGTTGATCTGGCCGGCGAAGAACAGGTTGGCGACCGCGCGCGTGGCCAGCGATGGCATCAGTCCACGCGGGTCGAAGTAGTCGTACTCGATGGCGTATCCAGGCCGGGTGATGTGCGCCTTTTCGAAACCCTGAAGGCTTTGCACCAGTTGTACCTGCACCGCGTACGGCAGACTGGTCGAGATCCCGTTGGGATACAGTTCCTCGGTGTCCAAACCCTCCGGCTCGATGAAGATCTGGTGGCTGTCCTTGTCCGCGAAACGCACCACCTTGTCCTCGATGGACGGGCAATAGCGCGGCCCGGTTCCCTCGATCTGGCCGGTGTACATCGGCGCCTGATGGAGATTGGCGCGGATCAGCTCGTGGGTCTGCCCGTTGGTACGGGCAATGTGGCACAGCCGCTGCGCCGGATGGTGTTCGTGGCGACCCAGGAAGGAGAACACTGGCCGCGGTTCGTCGCCTGGCTGAGGCTCGAGCCGCGAAAAGTCCACGGAACGGCCATCGACACGAGGCGGTGTCCCGGTCTTCAGGCGGCCGACCGCGAAAGCCATTTCGCGCAGGCGCGCAGCCAGTCTCAGGCTCGGCGGATCGCCCGCACGGCCACCCGGGTGCTGCTCCGGGCCGAGGTGCATCTTGCCGTTCAGAAAGGTCCCCACGGTCAGCACCACCGATCGCGCAGCGAACTCCAGCCCGGTCTCGGTGACCACACCGGTGACGCGATCGCCCTGCATGCGGATATCGGCCACGGGCTGCTGGAAGATGCTCAGGTTCGGCTGGTACTCGACCATCCGCCGGATGGCCCGCCGGTAAAGATAGCGGTCCGCCTGAGCGCGGGTCGCGCGCACGGCCGGCCCCTTGCGCCGGTTCAGCAACCGGAAATGGATGCCCGCCCGGTCCGCCGCCTTGGCCATCGCGCCGCCGAGGGCGTCGATTTCGCGCACCAGGTGCCCTTTGCCAATGCCGCCGATCGCGGGATTGCAGCTCATCTGCCCGATGGTATCGATATTGTGCGTGAGCAGCAGCGTGCGCGCACCGGTCCGCGCAGCCGCCAGCGCGGCCTCGGTTCCGGCATGTCCACCGCCGATCACGATCACGTCGAAGAGATTGTTCATGGCGTTGCAGAATCCGTGTTCGCCCGGCCGCAGATTCTAGCAGCAAAAGAGTAACGCGTTGAATTACAACCCTGGAAGCGAGCTACCCCGCACTCCCCGGATCAGCGGGCGTCGGCGCGCTCGCGCAGGAGCTTGACCTGGAACAATGCGTTTCGCTCCTCCTCTTCCAGCGACGACTGGATGAAGCGGATCGTGCGCTCGTAACGGGGGATGATGTTGTATTTGAGTGCGTTCACCAGTTTCTGTGCCTTGCGCTGCTCCTCCATCAGACGGTGCAGGGCGGTCTCGACCTCGCCGAGCTGGGCGAGCAAAACCGTCATGTCTGCCAGTTTCTGGCGGCTGGTATCGAAGCTGATGTCGGTACCCAGCAGGCCCAGCGGTTTCAGCTGGATCCGTTCGGCGTGCACCGAGGGATATTCGATGCCGAGGCTTCGTCTTGGCAGGATGCTGACCGCGACCGCGGGTTCCACTCCCAGTGCCGCCTGATGAATGCTGCGCCCGCCCATCCGCATGTGCGCCACGCTGAGGCAGCGGTAGGCCTCGGCCATCGCCGCTTCAACCTCTTCCCGCAGGCGGCGGTACTGCCCGATGCGCTCGTAGACCAACCGGGTGAGCAGATCGCGCTTGCGCTCGAGAAGGTCGTGTCCGCCTTCCAGAAAAGTCACCTGCCGCTTCAACCGCAGCAGCGTATTCTTGGTCGGCGGAACCTTGATCAGTTGCTGGCTCATCGGGCTCGCTCAGACGCCGCCTGCGGGCTGGGCACCGGAGCCGGTGCGCTTCTTGCGCCGCGAATGCGACTGCACCGCGGTGGTCACGCCGCTGCTCGGGCCGCTGCCGGAACCGACCACCTGCTCCTCGTCCAATTCACGATAGTATTTCGCAATATCGGCTTCGCTGACCCGTGTCAGACCTTCCTTCGGGAAGATCGACATCAGTTCCCAGGCCAGGTCCAGCGTCGCTTCGATGCTGCGGTCCTCGTGCTCGCCCTGGCCAACGAACCGCCGGTCGAAGGCATCGGCAAAGGTCAGGTAGCGGCGGTCGTGCGAGGACAGTTCGTCCGCTCCGATGATCGACGCCAGATTGCGAGTCTCGAGGGCCCGCGCGTACAGAGCGTAAAGCTGCGCCGCTACCCGGGGATGATCCTCGCGGGTATCGTCCTTGCCGATACCGTCCTTCATCAGTCGCGAGAGACTGGGGGAAATATGGACCGGCGGGTAGATGCCCTGGTTGTCGAGTTCGCGCGAGAGCACGATCTGTCCCTCGGTAATGTACCCGGTCAGGTCCGGAATCGGGTGCGTGATGTCGTCCGAGGGCATGGACACCACCGGCATCATCGTGATCGAGCCATGGCGGTGGTGAATGCGGCCGCAGCGCTCGTAGATCTCGGCGAGGTCGGAATAGAGGTAGCCGGGGTAGCCCTTGCGCGCCGGCACGTCACCCTTGGAGGTCGCCACCTCGCGCAGTGCCTCGGCGTAGTAGGTCATGTCGGTCATCACCACCAGCACGTGGCGATCCAGCTCGTAGGCGAGATACTCGGCTGCGGTGAGCGCAGTGCGCGGCAGGGTCAGGCGTTCCACCGGCGGGTCGTCGGCGAGGTTGATGAACATCACCACGTTGCGCAGCACCCCGGACGAGGCGAACTCATCGCGGAAGAACTTCGCGTCGGCGTAGGACACGCCCATTGCAGCAAACACGATGGAAAACGAGGCGTCTTCGTTTTTCAGCCGCGCCTGGCGAACGATCTGCGCGGCAAGCCGGTTGTGTGGCAGGCCGGAGCCGGTGAAGATCGGCAGCTTCTGGCCCCGCACCAGCGAGTTCAGACCGTCGATGGTCGAGATACCGGTCTGGATGAATTCCCGCGGGTAGGTACGTGCCGCCGGGTTGATCGCGGAACCGCCGACCGCGCGGCGCAGGCTCGAGAGAACCGGAGGACGCCCGTCGCGCGGCTCGCCCAGACCGTTGAATTCACGGCCCAGCAATTCGGGAGACAGGGCAATCTCGACCGGAGCATCCAGAAACCGCACCCAGGTGTTTTCCAGGTCAAGGTCCTCGACCCCCTCGAACACCAGAATCAGCACTTCTTCGTTCGACGACCGGATGACCTGGCCATTGCGGATGCCACCGCTGTGATCCTCGATGCTCACCCGGTCACCGAAGGCAACCCCGGGTGTCTGTTTCATCACCAGAAGGCCACCACGGGCCTCGACCGCAGTGCGGTATTCCTTGGTGCTCATCAGACCTGCTCCTCCTGGTTCGCATATTCCTGACGCAGGTTCTCGAAATTCTGCTCGACCTCGTCACGAAACGACTCGATGTCATCGAGCTGCTCGCTGGAATAGAGACTCTTGATCCGGCGCACCCTGGACAACAGGGGCAGACGCTGCAGTTCCTGCACCGGCACGCCTCGCGTGACCAGTTCTGCCCCCTGGTCGTAGATCATCAGTGCCAGATCGAGCAGCGCGAACTGTTTCTCGGGCGAGCAGAAGGTATCGATTTCGTCCAGCGCGCTCTGCTGGAGCACGCCCTCCTTGATCAGCGCCGCCCCCTCGAGATCCCAGCGCTGCGTGGAGGAAAGCGCTTCCGGGCCCACCAGGTTGACGATTCGCGACAGTTCCGCGTCACGGGCCAGCAAGGCCAGCGCCTCGCGGCGGCGCGCCTCCCAGGTCGCGTCGACATTCTCGTGCCACCACTGGGCTGCAGTATGCACGTGCCCGGAGAAACTGGTGACCCAGTCGATCGACGGATAATGCCGTGCATCCGCAAGCTCCTTCGACAGCGCCCAGAAGGTCTCGATGATGTCCTTGGTGTGGCTGGTGACCGGCTCCGAGAAGTCACCGCCGGGCGGCGACACCGCTCCGATCAGCGTCACCGAGCCGGAACCGGCGCCATGTGTCTCCACACGGCCAGCACGCTCATAGACCGCTGCCAGGCGCGATGCCAGGTAGGCGGGGTAGCCTTCCTCCACCGGCATCTGACCGAGACGGCCCGACACTTCGCGCAGGGCCTCGGCCCAGCGGCTGGTTGAATCCGCCAGCACGACCACGTCATAACCCATGTCGCGGTAGTACTCGGCCATGGTCATCCCGACATAGACCGAAGCCTCGCGCGCGACCACCGGCATGTTCGATGTATTCGCGACCAGAAGCGTCCGTTCCATCAAGGAACGGCCGGTGTACGGATCCTCGAGCTTCGGGAAGGTCTCGAGCACATCGACCAGTTCGTTGCCGCGTTCGCCACAGCCGACATAGATCACGATGTCGGCGTTGGACCAACGCGCGATCTGCTGCTGGACCACGGTCTTCCCTGCTCCGAAAGGCCCGGGGACGGCACCCTTGCCACCCTTCAGCTGCGGAAAAAAGGTATCGATCACGCGCTGGCCGGTGATCAGCGGAGCGACGCCGTCGTCCCGGCGCAGATAAGGGCGGGGGGTGCGCACCGGCCAGCGGTGATACATGCGCAACTCCCGCGAGTGGCCATCGGCGCCACGAACGCGCGCGATGATCTCTTCGACGTCATATTCCCCGGCCGGAGCGACTTCTTCCAGCTCGCCGTGGATACCCGGTGGCACCAGGATGCGGTGCAGGACCGTATCGGTCTCCTGCACCGTTCCAAGGACCTTTCCAGGGCCGATCTTTTCGCCCGGTTCGAGTTCACGGTTCGGCTCGAAGGCCCATTTCCGGTCGCGGTCGAGCGAGGCAACGTTGATGCCGCGGCGGATGTAATCCCCCGACTGCAGCGCGATCTTTTCCAACGGACGTTGCACGCCGTCGAAGATCCCGCCCATCAGACCCGGCCCCAGTTCGACCGACAGCGGCCAGCCCAGACCTTCGGCGGGCTCGCCGGGCCGGACCCCGTCGGTCGACTCATAGGTCTGCACCACTGCCCGATCGCCCATCAGGGAAATCACTTCTCCAAACAGGCCCAGTTCGCCGATCTTGACCTGCTCGCCGTGGCGGATACCCGGCATTTCGATGGTGACGATCGGTCCGTTGATGTCGCGGACGATGCCGACGCGTTGCGGTTCGCTCATGATCTCATCCGGTGAAAAGGTTGCCCGACTCCGGAGAAGCCGGAAGGAGCCGTTCCAGGATCGCCTGCTGCAAGCGCAGGCGCAGGCGGGCCATGCGACCCTCGAAGGTGTTGTTGACGCGGATGCGGCCATTGGCACTGTGCACGAGCACGCCACCCAGGGTCTCGATCGCGTCCTCGTCGAGGCTGAGTGTCTTTCCCGGCAATGCCGCTTCGACCGCAGCCCAATCGGCGTGCAGCCGCTTGCGGTCGTCTGCATTGCATTGCACCACGAGACTGTCGCTCTCGAATTGATCCGCAGCGGCCTGCAGTAGTTCGCGCAGGTGCTCCAGGTAGGCCGATTCGTCCTTGATGAATGCACGCATGCGTTCCGCGAGACGGTCCTCGACCCGGCGCACCAGGTTCCAGCGCATGCGGTCCAGGTGGCTTTGCAGCTTGAGTTCCGCCGCCTGCACCCGCTGCCGATAATGCCGCTCGCTCAACGCGCGGGCGTGAGCTTCCTCGCGCTGTTCCCGCTGCCGCAGTCGTTCCGCAGCATCGCGCAGGATGGTTTCCCGTGTCTTCTGCGCCTGTTCGGCGTACTGGCTGGCAAGCTGTTGCGCCCGCGCCAGTATCGCCTGCTCCAGTTCCAATACCTGATTCACGTTGGTTCCCCGGCGGAAATGGTGCCTGCCCCGAACAGATTCTGCAGCCGTTGCGCGACGTCACTGGTGAGTCGCGGTGGCATGCTTGCAAGCGGCGGCAGGGAAATCACGATGATGCGCCCGCCCTCACGGCGAAGCTGCGCGAGCATGGGCACATCCCATTCCATGATGGCATCGTCGACGACGACGAAGGCGTTCTCGCGGCCGCGATCGAGGTCACGCAGGATCCGGTTGACCTGTGCCGGCTCCGGATCGGGAACGGTCTCGAACCCGATCAACCGGAAGCCATCGGCGAGGCTATGGTCCCCGATGAAGAACAGGCGTGTCGCCCGGCGGCTTCTGGGCGCTTCCTCAGTCACGGCAGCCTCCGTCAGATCCGGTTCAGCAGCAGGATACTGACGACCAGGCCATAGATCGCGATGCCTTCGGCCAGCCCGATGTAGATCAGGCTTCGACCAAGCATCTCCGGCTTCTCGGTGATCGCTGCCAGCGCGGCGGAACCGATCGGCCCGACGGCAATCCCGGCACCGATGGTCGACAGTGCGGTCGGGATCCCGACCCCAATGATCGCGAGGCCCAGACCCACGCTCACCTCGGTCGCCATCTGCTCGGCGACGGCCGACTGAGCCATGGCATCGCCGATACCCAGCGCCAGCAGACCGAACATCGCACCGACGAAGACCGTCATCTGGACCGCCAGAGCGGGCTTGAAGAGATTGCGCAGACGCGGCGCGAGCGCGGGTCGAAACTCGAGATAGAAGCCGGCGGCGATCAGGCCGACAATGGCAAAGGACATGAGACCAACGAGCCAGTGCATGGTTAACTCCCGGGTTGAACGAAAAGGAAATGGAAGCGCATGATCACGCCGTTTCAGGCCTGCGCCGCAGCCGCAACGGGGAAAATTCCCGTCCGTCGGCCGAGAAATAGCGCGAGAAACCCTCGAAATACTGCAGACGCATCACCTGAATGGTGACGATCACGGCCTCGAGCACCATCACGAAGATGTTGCCGAAGATAATCATCAGTATCGAACCGACCGTGCCCATCATTCCGGCCAGCGTCAGGACGGCGATCATCAGCGCCACGTGGTTGATGCTGAAGGCCGCGACACGGAGGAATGACAGGGTGTTGGAAAGGTAGCCCAGGACCGTCTCCAGGGTCTCGATCAGCACCACCAGAATCTTTTCGCCGATCGGTGCGTGCATGTGTCCCCAGTTGTAGGCCGCCAGAGCCGCCAGGGCCGCGATCACCAGACCACCGGGAACCGTACCGAAAGCGCCGGTCATCGCCAGGGAAACCGCGCCCCAGACGAGCCCCAGGTAGAAGATCAGGTTAACGACCCCGTGGGGGCCAAAAATCGCCGCCATCGGGGCACGGATCGCGAGGCGATTGTAGATCGTGAGCACGCAGGCGAGGGTCAGGAACAGTACGCCCCAACCCAACGCCAGTTGCAGCATCAGAATCGGATTGTACAACGGTGACATCCACACGGCCGGCAGCAGATCCTTGTAACCGAACACGCTGCCGAACAGGACCCCGAAGAGCACCGAGGACATGCCGGCCAGCACGCCGAAGATATAGAACCGACCCAGCTTCTTCCGGAACAGCCACGCGAGCAGACCCAGCACGGCCCCATGGCCAACGTCGCCGAACATGGTCCCGAACATGAGCAGGAAGGTGATGGTGAACAGCAGGGTGGGGTCGATCTCGCCATATCGAGGAATCCCGTACTGCTTGACCAGCATCGCGAAAGGCTGCAGCCACCGCGTCCGGACGGGTACCGTCGGCACCAGTGGCCGCTCATCCTCGCGTGGCTTGCGGCTCTCGAGACTGAAGGGATTCTTCAGGGATGCATCGAGCCGCCGCTCGAGAACGGGCAGGGCCTCGGCCGGTACCCAGCCATTGACGCTCGCCAGGTAACCGACGCTGCGGATCGCCGGATCCAGACTGACGAACGGCTCCGCGAGTGCGAGAACGGTCGACGCGCGGACCAGCTTGTCGTGCATGTCCGTGGCGCAGGTCTCGACCTCTTCCTGCAGATCGGCCCGTTCCCGGTCGATGCGATCGCGCTCACGGCGCTGATCGGCCTGGATCGTATCGGGCGAATTGTCCAGATCCAGCGGAAGCGGAATCGCCGTGAATCCAGCGGAAGCGAGCAGCGACTTCAATTCCGACTGACCGCCCTCGGTGGGACCAACAATCACGACGTGCGCATTACCGTCACGCTCCATGTATTTGAGCAACATATGCCCGGCCAGCCCCAATGCTCCCTCGAGCCGGTCGACGTTCTCGCGCGGTACCACGCCGATATGGAGATCGAGGAATCGCTTTTCCGCCCGCAGCGCACGGAGATCGACATTGAGCTCTGCAAAATTCGCAAGCGCCGCCCGCTGCTCCTCAAGCAGACGCGCGTTCTCATCGAGCTCCCGGAAACCTTCCTGGTGCTCCAGGCAGAAATCCCAGGCATTTCCCAACCAGGCGTTGACCTCGATCAGCTCGTCCGGATTGACTACACGGATCTCACTCAGGTCCGGCTCCGGAACCGGGATGACCTGGGCGATCTTGTCCAGCCGCGAACGCGCCTGCTGATATTCGCTCTGGTAGCGGCAGTCCACGAGTGGTGCGAGGCGCTCTTCGTCGGGCGAACGCGGGTCGGGGTGAAAGCTTTCTGTCTCAGCCAGCGTCAGCGAAGCCTGTGGCAGATCATCGCGCAGGACCAGCAGCCGGACATGCTTCATTGCCTTGGATTTGAACATGTTACGATCTCCGGCCCGGGTGCTGCCGAGGCGCCGCGTCCGGACCGCTGAGAGTCTGCAGGGAATCGCGATTCATGCCGCATCACGCCAATGGTGGGCGCAGATCGCCGGGCTCAGTCCAAGGGCCAGATCCACATAGGGTGCCGGAAGTTTCAACAGGCGGCTCTGTATCAGCGTGAAGGTAAACTGCAGATCGATCTCGCGCAGGATCAGATAAGCCATGGCCCTGGCGACACCCGAGTGGCCATGGCGCAGCACGTCGCGCGCGATATCGGCGCAATAGTGGCCGAGGCGCCGTTGGCTCTCCATCAGGTTGTCGGCATCCGCGAGCAGACTGCGCAGTGGCTCGGGAAGTGCGGCGATCACCTGTGCCTGATCTTCAAGCCGGACGAGATCGAGGAGCCGCTGGCGGTACATCAGGTTGGGTGACGGCACCAGTTGGTAAAAGGCCTCCGAAGGGGGAAGCCCATAGGCAAACCGAAACCGCAACAGCCAAAGAATGTTCGCGCGATCCACCAGAGACCCGACCAGGGTCCTCATCTGCCGGTCGGCCTTGGCATCACCCAGCCGTGTGACCCGGCGCGCCAGTTCGGTGTAATAGCGCTGGTCGATCGCGGCCTCCAGCGCGAAGGCCTCCTGGCGCTGTTCGTAGATCTCGCGGGCCTGCCGCGCCAGAAGACTCAGCGGCCCATCCTCCAGGCAGCGAAGAAGCTCCACCGCGCTTTCGGTGCGGAACAGATCCTCGTTGGAGAGACGCACCTGTGGTGGAAGGTCGTACAGATTTTCGCGAATTTCCTGCGGATCCAGCTGTCGGATCTTTCCGCGCAGCAGGGTCTTGAGATTGAACAGCGCGTATTTTCTTGCCCACGCGAGCACCAGACCGCGCTCTTCCGGACTCATCGGCCTTACCAGGACGGCGAGATCGGCCAGCAGAACCTGGATGAGCCCTTGCTCGACCGCGCGGCTCTTGACACGAACACTGCCCGGTTCATCGAGCAGATCGCCGAGGCCGAACTGCTGGCCGAGGTCGTGCAGACTCATCTGCGCAAGCTGCTTGACGTTTCTCGCCCCAATCAACCGCGTAGCCTTCGCGGCAACCCGGGTATTCAGATAGGCGTTCTTTGCTGCGCTGCTCATGGTCTTCGGGACCTGGGGTTCACCTGCGGGTCGGATACCGTTCCCGGCTCAAAGCGTGCTGTCCATCAGGATTCGGAAGCCGGCGTTCAGGGCTTCGTCCTCGCGCTCCTCGGCAAGATCACGCAGACGTTCATGGCGCTCGTCATAACGGCGCTCGATCTCGGCAATGGAGTTCGCCGCGCGTTCCTCGGAGCGGGCAATCCAGGTCTGTTGCATCGTGGGAATCTTCGCGGAGAAGGCTTCGTCGAGTTCGCGCGCCTCGATCGTGGCGGCCCGAATCGTCTGTTCACGCGCTTCCTCGGCCTCGCGAGCGAGGCTTTCGGCCTTCATTTCGGCGTCGAGCAGGCGTTGCAGCGTGTCGTCCATGGGAAAACCCCAATGTGTGCATGATGGCACCGGGAACGCCCTGCCGAGACCCTCCCGAAGCGAACGGATGACCCCCGGATTCAAGGCCTACCCCGGTGCCGGCGCGACCTTGAATCGAGCCGTCATGGTACTCCCTTGAAGATAAGACGTCCAGAACATTACCGTATAACGATGGAGGTCCGCCGGTCGTCAACCACCTCGGTGTCGAGCGCGCCGCGCCGTCAACGGCCAAGGCTACAGGTTGCCAATGCGCCCCGCGGACTGCACCGTTCGAGGCTCCGACGGTCGGGGTCGGTCATACCGGCGTGGTCGGTACGGCTCGGCTTCCCCCCATGGCTTCCTGCGCAGATTCTTCCACGATAAACGGGTCTGCCAGAGGGCCGGCCTCCCACCCGCCAATTGCGATGACCGGTTGGCAATGATCAGCGGTGCCGACCGCCGGAACGGTGAGCACTGCCCGAGCGGGTCCCGGGGCGCGCCGAACCCGGCTTGCCGCCAAAGGGCTTGGAACCACCGGGCCTGGCCGAGGCGGGCTGGCTGGCCTTGCCACCACCCGGACGACCCTTGCCCGCGTGGGCACCTCGGGCGGGAGCTGGGCGTTTCTGCTGGCTGCGCAGCTGGATCGGCTGTGCCCGGGCATTCGGGTCCGGCTCGAAGCCGTCAACCTTCTTGCGCGGCAGGGATCGCTTGATCAGCCGCTCGATGTTGCGCAGGAAATCCAGCTCATCGACGCAGACCAGGGAGATCGCTTCACCATTGGCGCCAGCACGGCCGGTGCGGCCGATCCGATGGACGTAGTCCTCGGGCACGTTGGGCAACTCGTAGTTGACCACGTGGGGCAGTTCACTGATGTCGATCCCGCGCGCCGCGATGTCAGTGGCCACCAGTACCCGCACATCTCCCTTCTTGAACTCCGCCAGTGCCTTGGTGCGTGCGGTCTGGCTCTTGTTGCCATGGATTGCCATCGACGTGATGCCGTCCTTCAGCAGCTGTTCAGCCAGTCGGTTGGCACCATGCTTGGTGCGGGTGAAAACCAGCACCTGGGTCCAGCGCTCGGTCTTGATCAGATGCGACAGAACCTGGCGCTTTTCGTCGCGATTGACCTCGTAGACCGTCTGCGCGATCAACTCCGCGGTGGCGTTACGGCGCGCGACCTCGATCAGGGCGGGTTTCGTCAGCAGGCCGTCTGCCAACAGCTTGATCTCTTCGGAGAAGGTCGCCGAGAAAAGCAGGTTCTGACGCTGCTTCGGCAGCAGCGCGATGATCTTTCGGATATCGCGGATGAAACCCATATCGAGCATGCGGTCGGCTTCGTCCAGCACCAGGATCTCGACCTGCGACAGATCCACGACCTTCTGTTGCGCCAGATCGAGAAGGCGACCCGGCGTCGCCACCAGGATGTCGACACGGCCCTTCAGCCGGCTGATCTGGGGGTTGATGCTTACACCGCCGAACACGACCAGCGAATTCAGCCTGGTGTAACGGCCATAGGTGCGCACGCTCTCCTCCACCTGCGCGGCGAGTTCGCGGGTTGGGGTCAGGATCAACGCGCGCACCGGGGCGCGGCCGTTGGCCGGCCCCTTGCGCGACGGATCGGACAGGCACTGCAGGATCGGCAGCACGAAACCGGCGGTCTTGCCGGTTCCGGTCTGGGCGCCGGCCATCAGGTCACGGCCTTCGAGCACGGTCGGAATGGCCTGGGCCTGAATCGGGGTCGGGGTGGTGTAGCCGTGTTCGGTAACGGCACGAACGAGTTCCTCGGCGAGGCCGAGATCGGAAAAATGCATGAATACTCCGGAAGCGACATCCGCCTGTCGCCGCTTGCGGGCGCCAGTCTAAGACGGATGAGGGCTGGTCTGGGACCAGAAAAGGACGCGACCGGGAGACTGGGGCAAGGATCGCAGCGCGTATGGTAACAGAGATCCGGTGCCCGCGTTGTCTGTCATCGAGTTCGCTATTTTCCGATACAGAAACCGGCGAAGATGGCCCCGAGAAGTTCCTCATGATCGCCGCGGCCGAGGACGCCATCGAGCGCGCGTTCGGCCAGGCGCAGATCCTCGGCGATCAGATCCGGGGTTTGCTCGGGATGGATCCGACGCAGGCACGCGGCTGCCGCGGCCAGACCCTCGAGATGCCGGACTCGAACGCTGAAACGCTGCTGGCCCACATCCGCGACACCCGCCGCGGAGCGTATGGCCGCGCGCAAGGCATCCAATCCGACTCCCGTGACCGCCGATACCTTGATTTCATCACCGATTTCGCGGGAGCAAAGGTCCTGCTTGTTCCACACTCGCAGCACCGGGGTTCCCGGAAGGTCCGGCAGTTCCGCGCGGATATCGGGCCGGGTCAGGTCGCGAACTTCAATGACCAGGTCGGCGTCGGCCGCCGCACTGCGTGCACGTTCAATGCCGATGCGCTCGACATGATCGTCACTCGCATGCAACCCGGCCGTGTCGACCAGTTCCACCGGGATACCGTCAATCGCGATGTTCGCGCGCAACAGATCGCGCGTCGTGCCCGGGCGATCGGTGACGATCGCGACCTCGGAATCGGCCAGACGGTTCATCAGGCTGGATTTGCCGACGTTCGGTGCGCCAACCAGCGCCAGGCGCATACCCGTGCTGTACACCCGTGCCGGACGCAAGCGCGAGACAAGGACTTCGACAGCGCTCGCCAGCGCCAACGCGCGTCGAGCCACTTCCGGCGCAACCGCGGATTCCAGATCCGTCTCGCCGAAGTCGATTTCGGCCTCGATCAGGACTCGCAAGTTCAGGATCTCGCGCGCCACCGGCTCGACTTCACTCGCCAGGGCCCCATCGAGGCTGCTGCGGGCGAGCCGAGCGGCGGTTTCGGTCTGTGCGTGAATCAGATCGGCCACGGCTTCGGCCTGGGCCAGGTCCATCCGACCGTTTAGAAAAGCCCGCTCAGTGAATTCACCCGGCCGGGCCATGCGCGCGCCCCACTGAAGGGCCGCATCGAGCAGGACCTGCAGTAGCACCGGGCTGCCGTGCCCCTGGATTTCCACCACGTCCTCACCGGTGTAGGACTGTGGTCCCGGGAACGCGATCACGATACCGTCGTCAATCACGAGACCGGCGGCATCGCGCAGGCGTCGATGGCTGGCGCGCCGCGGCGGTAGATCCGCGCCGGCAATCCTGGCCGCGACCGCCATGGCCCCGGCACCCGAAAGCCGGATGACGCCGATGCCACCCACTCCTGCCGGCGTGGCGAGGGCGACGATGGTATCCGCAGCCCCGGACAAGGAATCAGTGCTTCTTGTCGGCGGTCGCCTCGATCTTGCGCGTGATCACGTACTGCTGGCCGATCGAGAACAGGTTGTTGGTGAACCAGTAGAGCACCAGGCCCGCCGGAAAGAATGCGAAGAAAACCGTGAACACGAAGGGAAGCGCCATGAAGATCTTCTGCTGTATCGGATCCATTGGCGGCGGATTGAGCTTGTACTGGATGAACATCGTCAGGCCCATCAGTAGCGGAAGAATGAACAACGGATCGCGGGTCGACAGGTCCTGGACCCAGAGCATCCAGGGCGCCTGACGCAGTTCCACACTCTCCAGCAGCACCCAGTACAAGGCGATGAACACTGGAATCTGCACCAGGATCGGCAGGCAGCCGCCGAGCGGGTTGATCTTCTCTTTCTTGTACAACTCCATCAGCGCCTGATTCATGCGCTGCTTGTCGTCCTTGTAGCGTTCCTTCATCGCCTGCAGTTTCGGCGCCACCGCACGCATCCGCGCCATGGAACGGTAACTCGTCGCCGACAGATGGAAGAAGGCGAGCTTGATCAGGATCGTCAGGATGATGATCGACCAGCCCCAGTTGCCCACGAAGTCGTGGATCACGCGCAGCAACCAGAACAGCGGCTTCGACAGGAAGGTGAAAATACCGTAATCGACCGTGAGTTCCAGACCCGGTGCAATCGTGCGAAGATCGGACTGGGTCTTGGGCCCAACCCAGAGTTGGGTAGAGAACAGGCCGGTGGTCCCCGGCGCGACAGTCGTGGGTTCCGCGGAGTGCAGCCCGATCAGGTAGTCGGTCCCGACGCCCGTGGCCCCGGGAACGGCTCGGCCATAGATGGAGTTGATCTCGTCCTGCCCCGGGATCCAGGCGGACATGAAATAGTGCTCGATCACCGAGACCCAGCCGCCCTCGAATCGCTGCGCGATTGGCGAATCGCGCAGCGATTCGAAGCTTTCCTTGTTGTACTTGCCATCGTAGTAGGCGGCGCCGGTAAACGTGTACAGGAAGAACGACGCCCGATCCGGAGTCGGCCCATGGCGCAACTGTCGATATTGCCGGCCGATCCAGGCTGTTTCGCCGCGGTTCTCGACCCTGTGTTCGACCTCGATCAGGTGTGTCCCACGCTGAAAGACAAAAGTCTTGGTGACTGCGATACTTCCGTCATCGGAAACCCACGTCATCGGCACGCGCAGACTGTCCTGTCCGGGACCCATTTCGAAACGATCCGCATCTGCTCGGAACACTGCATGGTGCGAAGGTGCCCGGTCCGAGGCATCGGCCCCGGAGACTCGATCGTGCGTCAGGCCGCTCTGCGCCACGTAGCCGCGAACGCGTTCGTCAAACAACCTCACAGGGTTATCAGGCTCACCAGGATCCACGGGGTAATCTAGCAAGTCAGCACGAACAATGGTGCCGCCACGGGTGTCGACGCTGATTTCATGAAGATCCGTACGAATCACGACCTGACGACCGCTTGAGCCCTCAAGCACCTCCGCAGGCGCAGTCGGGTCGATCGCATCGGCCTCGGTTGGCGCGGCCTCGGGCACGTCCTCGGGGCGTGCCGGCGCTTCATCGGCCAAACCGTCCGCGGAGACGGAGACTCGGTCCGCGGTTTCGGGGCGGACACCGTAATCCGCATTCCACGCCTGCCACATCAGGAACAGAACGAAGACAAGGGATAGCCAGAGGATGGGACGAAGGTTTTCCATGAGAGCGGTTACTTCCGGGAGTCGTGGGTCTGAGCCTTCTCTGGCACGGGGTCGTATCCGCCCTCCGCCCAGGGATGACAGCGGGCGATCCGTTTCATACCCATCCACAGGCCCCGTGGTGCACCGTGAAGGGTGATTGCCTCGGCAGCGTATTCCGAGCAGGTCGGATGATACCGGCAATGGGGAGGCATGAACGGTGAAATCGCATACCGATAGAACCGGATGGGGAACAGGACCAGCGAGCGCATCATCTCAGCTTCTCCAGCAGACGGTCGAGTTCGGCTCTCAGTTCGCCACGCTCCACGCTGGCAACGCCCGCTCGCGAAAGCACCACGATGTCGACCGGCGGCAACTTGTGCTTGCTGATCCGGAACGCTTCTCGGGCGATGCGCTTGACGCGGTTTCGGTCGACCGAGCGTCGCACGTGCTTTTTCGCGATCGCGAGACCGAGCCTCGCTGCCGTGCCGACTGGTTCCGCTTCGCGATAAAGAACCATCAATCGCCTGCCTGGAACCCGTCGCGGTCGCGCAAAGACCCGCTGATACGCACTGCCATCGAGAAGTCGCTCCGAACGGGGAAACCCCTGATCGGGGTCTCGGACTGTATCGGGTGTCATCAATCGGCCCGGATCGTTCGTTTTCGGGCCGGCACGCAGCGGATGCGGGTTACGGGCAGAGGCGCTTGCGGCCCTTTGCACGCCGGGCGTTGATGATCTTGCGGCCGCTACGGGTCGCCATCCGTGCGCGGAAACCGTGGGTTCTTGCGCGGTGGAGTCGGCTGGGCTGGAAGGTCCGCTTCATGGCGAGGTATCCGGAATGTCAGAAAGTTGAGGGGCGCTGAAAGCTACCCGTGCTTGGCCTCAAAGTCAATCCACACGGCAGGCCCGTTCAGCCGGATGCCCCCATTTCAACGCTCTCGGGCGAGCTTGAAGGGCGGTGGCAGAAGGGGTGCGGTTGCGCGTAGACTCTTCAGGTGGTGTCTATTCCGGAGTCGATGCGTGCCAGCGAATACCCTGTGGACAGCTTGCCTGGATCGCCTGCAGGGTAAACTCTCCGAGCAGCAGTTGAACACGTGGCTGCGGCCATTGCACGCGCAGGAAGCGAACGGCCAACTGCGCTTGCTGGCTCCCAACCAGTTCGTGCTGGAACATGTCCGGGACCACTTCCTCCCCACCATCAAGGGAACGGTTGATGAGCTGGGCCATGGCGAGCAGCCATGGAAGGTCGCCCTTGGCATCGGTGGCCCCGAGGTAGCGCCGACAGCCGAATCGGTGCGCACGGCTCGGCCTGCTCCGTCCGTGCGGCCCATCGGGCCGATTTCGAACCTGAATCCTGCGTTCACCTTCGAAACCTTCGTCGAAGGAAAGTCGAACCAACTGGCTCGGGCCGCCAGCCTTCAGGTAGCCGAGAACCCGGGCATCGCCTACAACCCGCTGTTCATTTACGGTGCCGTTGGTCTTGGCAAGACACATTTGATGCATGCCATCGGGCACCGGATCCTGGATCGGATTCCGCAGGGCCGGATCATTTACCTGCACTCCGAGCGTTTCGTCGCCGACATGATCAAGGCCCTGCAGCACAACGTCATCGACGAGTTCAAGCAACACTATCGGACCGCGGACGCTCTGTTGATCGATGACATCCAGTTCTTTGCCGGAAAAGAGCGATCACAGGAAGAATTCTTTCATACTTTCAATGCGTTACTTGAAGGTCAACAGCAGATCATCCTGACATCGGATCGCTACCCGAAAGAGGTGGAAGGTCTGGAGGAGCGCCTCCGGTCCCGCTTCGGATGGGGGCTGACCATCGCCATCGAGCCACCGGAACTGGAAACCCGTGTGGCGATTCTGCAGCGCAAGGCGGAACAATCGGGCGTCGAACTGCCTAGCGAAGTCGCCTTTTTCATGGCCAAGCGCATCCGTTCCAATGTCCGGGAGCTCGAGGGTTCACTGCGCCGGGTGATCGCCAATGCGCACTTCACCGGAAAAGCCGTCACGGTCGATTTCGCACGGGAAGCACTCCGCGATCTGCTTGCGGTACAGAGCAAGCTCGTAACCCTGGAGAACATCCAGAAGACGGTGGCGGAGTATTTTCGCGTCAAGGTCAGTGACCTGCATTCGGCGCGCCGAAGCCGGTCGATCACCCGACCGCGCCAGATGGCAATGGCCTTGTCCAAGGAGCTTACTCAGCACAGTCTTCCGGAAATCGGACAGGCGTTTGGCGGCCGTGACCACACCACCGTGATTCACGCCTGCCGCAAGGTGGCGGAACTCCGCGAGGGTGATGCAAACGTCGATAACGACTACAAGATACTGTTACGCACACTCAGCAGTTGAAACGCTGTGGATAACGTGTGCGCAGATATGGATCGGTGAACCGGGCGATTCTGGTGCACTGGTTATCCACAGGCTAGGAACAGGTATACGCCCCGGCTCGATATGTTTAAGTTATTGAAAATAAATGGAAATATAATTGTTTTCCCGGAATTTCAAGCCGCTTATTACTACTGTCTTCAATATTTAAATAAATAACAGGGAACCTGCCCAATGGAGTTATCGTTCAGTCGGGACAGCATGGCGGAGGCGCTTCAGCGAATTGTTGGCGCTGCGGAAAAACGCCTGACCATGCCGATTCTGGGGAATGTCCGGATTCGTTCCGGCGATGATGGGATTCGACTCGATACGACCGACCTGGAACTTGCGTGGTTGGCACGAACAGAGGGTGAGGCGTCTCCCGGGCTTGATTGCACGGTCTCCGTTCGCAAACTGCTTGATGTCGTTCGGGCCGCACCACCGGAGTCGACGATTCGCGCACGACTGGAGACCGAACGCTTGTCCGTGGGTTTTGGTTCCGCACGTTTCAATCTGGCGACACTTCCAGGGTCGGATTTCCCGGAAATGGAATCGGGTGATGTTCAGCACTGGATCACGGTGCCGCAGCGGGTCCTGCGCCGATTGATCGAGGCAACGATGTTTTCAATGGCTCACCAGGATGTCCGTTATTATCTGCAGGGCCTGCTGCTGGTTGCCCAGGGAACGACGTTGCGCGCGGTGGCGACTGACGGCCACCGGCTCGCGGTCAGTGAGGCTGATGTCGAAGAGCCGGTGCCAACGGATCAGGAATGCATCATTCCCCGGAAGGCCGTGCAGGAGCTCCGGCGCAATCTTCTCGATGACGAAACACCCATGCAGCTTGGTTTCGGTCCTGGATCGGTTGCTTTCGATTTCGGTTCTGCAAAACTGTCCAGCAAAGTGATCGAAGGGCGTTTTCCGGATTACGAGCGTGTGATTCCGGTTGGACATCCTGCACGTTTGACGGTCGAACGAGAGGAATTTCGTCAGGCCCTGAATCGCGTAGCGATCGTCGCGAACGACAAGTACCGCGGCGTTCGACTGCTGGTGGGTGCGGACGGTTGCAGGGTCGCGACGCACAATGCGGAACATGAGGAAGCCGAAGAGGCCTTGCCTGCAGTCTACGAAGGCGAGCCGATGGAGATTGGTTTCAACCTCACCTACCTCGTCGAGGTACTGGGAGCGATTGCGGGGGATCAGATCCGTATTGAGCTTCGAGACGGAAACTCCTCCGCGTTGGTACTCGCCGATCCACCCGATCGGGCGCGCTACGTCGTAATGCCCATACGTCTGTGACGGGTGTGATGACCGATCCCCGCGTTGGTTTCGGTGGGCTGCTGCGTCCTCGATAAGATGGATCTTTCCGAGCAGGCCTTGAGCCTGGATGTGAGCCCTCGATCCTGCACCCGCTTGCGCGGAAACAGTGGCACGCATGCTTGCGGCAGGTGGATGCGAAACGGTCCTTCAGTTCAGAGACCGGGGACATGATCATCGTGGGGCACGGCACAGGTGGCCTTTTTTCCCGCAGGGTTCGTCCGCAAACCCATGCCCATGCTCGGTGAGCTTTGGATCCAGGGCGTACGCAATCTTGC